>CBFGQN010000169.1:0-7739 GCA_965650895.1 uncultured Ignavibacteria bacterium
CATCAACTGCGTGTCGGCGCTGACGACACCGACCAGCGAGACGCGGGCGAAGTCGAGCCCCTTGGCCACCATCTGCGTGCCGAGCAGCACGTCGATCTCTCCGCGACCGAACTCGGCCAGCATTTTCTTGTGGGCACCCTTCTTGCTGGTCGTGTCCAGATCCATCCGCCTGATCCTCGCCTCCGGAATCTGTTCGCGCAACTCCTCCTCCACCCGCTCGGTCCCGACGCCCGGCTGGCGCAGATCATGATTGCCGCAGACCTCACACTCGTTCTCCCGCGCGCGACTGTAGCCGCAGTAGTGGCAGCGGAGCTGATTCAGTCCCTTGTGATAGGTCAGCGTCACCGCACAGTTCCGGCACATCGGCGAATGGGCGCAGTTGGTACATTCCAGTCTGTTGGCAAAGCCCCGCCGGTTCTGAAAGAGGATCGTCCCTTCCCCTTTCGCAATCCGGTCGCGAATATCGGCCAGGAGCTTCACCGAAAGGGAACCCCGCATCAGATTCTGTTTTTTCGATTCGACGGTGTTGACCAGGACCATCTGCGGCTCGCGCGCCCCGTCGATCCGGTTCGGAAGTTCCAGCAACCGGTACTTCCCCCGCTGTGCGTTATAGTAGGATTCGACCGATGGGGTGGCCGAGCCGAGGAGGACGACCGCCCCTTCAATATCTCCCCGGACCACCGCAGCGTCCCGTGCGTTGTAGCGGGGCTGTGCGTCGTACTGCTTGTAGCTGCTCTCATGCTCTTCATCGACAATGATGACGCCGACGTTGTGGAGCGGAGCGAAGAGGGCCGATCGGGGACCGATCACCAGATCGCACTCTCCGGCGGCGGCCCGGCGCCAGCCGTCGAAACGTTCTCCTTCGGACATCCGGCTGTGAAGCAGAACGATCCGGTCGCCGAAGTGGGCCCGGAACCGTTCGACGAGCTGCACGGTCAGGGCGATTTCCGGGACCAGAAGGATCGCCCTTTTCCCCTGCTCAATTCCTTTCTTGATCACCTCGATATAGACCTGCGTCTTCCCCGACCCCGTGACCCCATGCAGAAGGAACGGGGCGAAGCCCTTTCCGATTTCGGCGACCACCGCCTCGATCACTCCCTGCTGCTCGGCATTCGGCACAATGTCCATCGGATTTCCCTCGACGATTCCGACCGAATCGAGCGCATCCTCCAGAATCTCCTCCCGGGAGACCTCGATCTCTTCTATGAGAACCGCCCCCTTCTCCTCCAGACTCTTCAGTGCCGATGAGGAGGCTTTGGCCTGTTCCAGCAGCTTCGGCACCGGAATCAATTCTCCCCCGGCACGTTCGGAGTGGGTGTAGAGGAGGATAAGGATGGCCGACTGTTTCGGCGCCGAGCGGTCGAGTTGATCGAAAAGTTCGTGGAGCCGTTCCTCGTCGGCCGGCAGACCGGGATGGATCCGGACACCCCGGGTAGTCTTCGGGGCCACCCCTTTGGCATCGGTAATCCGGCGTTCGATGATCCCTTTCTCCTCAAGGGCCACGAGTTGCCCGTGGAGTCCTTCGGCCCCCACCTTCCGCTGGAGAAAGCCGATCTTGACGCCGTTCGGATGATCGCTCAGCGCGGCCACGACGGCCGCCTGGCGTGGAGCGCGGCGGCGGAGTTCCTGGAGTTCGTCGCCGGCGACCTCCCGGATCAGCCTGACCACGTGTCCCGATTCCGGGGACATTCCCTGCGGCAACATCGAGCGAAGGGTCTCGCCCAGAGGAGACATATAATACCGGCTGATCCACTCGGCAAACCCCAGCAGGTTATCGTCGAACAGCGGCTCGGAGTCGAGCACATCCTTGATCGGCCTGACCCCTTCGACATCGGAACTCTCCATCTCGTCGACCACAACGCCGGTGAGAGTTCGCTTGCCGAACGGGACGGAAACGCGGGAGCCGAAGAGGGCCGCTCCGCGGAAGGTCTCCGGGACCGAGTAGGTAAAGGTTTTGAAAATCGGCACGGGGACCGCGACACGTATATATAAAGCCATGAAAAATTTCAACGTAAGATTGAACCCCAATTGTCTTCACCCGGAAGATACGTAGGGGCGAATAACCATTCGCCCACCTCCATTCCCATTCACCCATCTCCATCCCCATTCGCCCCATCCCCCCGGCATTGCCGACCGTTCCCCCCGACTTCCTCTCATTGGCCCCCCCCCTCCCGTCATCCCCGCACTTTCCCCTCCATCCCACCTTCATTTTCCCCTTCCGGCAACACCCATTACAAAAAAAAGCAGACCTCACCATGTTTTGCCTTCATCTTCCGCTTGTCATGTTTTCCGACTTGAAGTATTTTCGCGCTGTCTTTTGCGAAACGCTGTCTCGCAAAGGGGCCTGAAATGCTTCACGATTTCTTTGATATAGGACCGACGCACCGGAATGCATCTTCGTCGAACGGACGGAGCGGCATCTTCAGTTCGCCGGACGATTCGGCTGGCCAGGGAACGTTGGTTGCAGGGGTTGTGCGATTTCTTTGACTACTCAGCATCACAGGCATAGTTGCTCGACCATTATTCAGACACTTGTCAGAAGGTCTTAATACGCGATGCCTCAGATATTCCCACGCAGCGCAAACGCTATTGCGCGTGCAAGCATACTCGGAGCACTGCTGCTTATCGGCGGCGCGCTCTTCTTTCTCGATTCTTTCAATCGATCGAATTATCAGACGAAACAGGACCTGACCATCGAGCAACCGGTGCAGTTCAGCCATTCCCGTCACGTCGCGGGTAACGGTCTTGACTGCCGGTATTGCCATACCTCGGTGGAAGAGTCTCACTTTGCGGGTATACCTCCGGTGGAGACCTGCATGACCTGTCATTCGCAGGTCCTGAAGGACGCTCCCCTGCTTGAGCCGGTTCGCGCCAGCTACGAGACGGGAGCTCCCCTTGAGTGGGTCCGGGTACACGACCTCGGAGACTTCGTCTACTTCAACCACAGCATTCACGTCAATAAAGGGGTCGGTTGCGCCACCTGTCACGGTCAGGTCGACGAGATGCCGCTGACCTGGCAGGCACGCACGCTGCAGATGCAGTGGTGTCTGGACTGCCACCGCGCTCCCCAGAAGTATATCCGTCCGAAAGAACACGTCTTCGACATCAACTGGAAGCCGGAAGGGGACCAGATCGCCATGGGAGACAGCCTTGTGGAGGCCTACGGCATCAAGGTAGGACAGCTCACAAACTGCTCGATCTGTCACAGATAATGATGGAACGGGAAAACGATTACAGGGCTTCCACGGCAGAGGGCGAACGGAACGACTCGACAGACGGGAACATCATCGACTTCACGAACAGCGGAACACCACGCACTCACGAATCAGGCATGTCAAGAGTGAACGAACAGGACAGGACGATCAATCTTCCGGTCATCGATGCCGCCACAGGGGGCAACGATCAGACATACTGGAGAAGCAAGGACCAACTTGCCGGGACATCAACGTATCGTGACATCGTCGAGCACGAGTTCCAGGAAGGGGCCGACGCCCCTCCGACCGGGGTCGACCGACGGAACTTCATGAAGGTGATGGGCGCGTCGTTCGCTCTGGCCGGAGTCAGCGCATGCGTCCGGCAGCCGGAAGAGAAGATTATTCCGTACGTGAAACAGCCGGAGGAAGTCGTCCCCGGCAAGCCTCTCTTCTTCGCGACGGCGACGACGTTCGGAGGACTGGCTACCGGCGTTATCGTTGAAAGTCACGAGGGACGTCCGACACGTGTGGAAGGGAACGAGCGGCACCCGGCAAGTCTGGGAGGAGCCGACGTCTTCATGCAGGCCGAAATCCTTCAGATGTATGATCCGGATCGCTCGCAGACGGTTCTGCGGAACGGCGAGATCAGCAGCTGGGAGGCGGCCGCCACGATCCTCGGGCAGAAGCTGGCCGAGGCCGGGGACGGAACGGGCGTCCGGTTGCTGACCGGTGCGATCTCCTCCCCCACAATGATCCGGCAGATCAACGACTTCCTCACGAAATATCCCGGGGCGCGGTGGCACACCTACGAGCCGACCCCGGTCGCCATTGGTCCGACCATTCCGAATTATGACCTGTCGAAGGCCGACGTGATCGTCGCCCTCGACTGTGATCTGCTGACAACCGAGCCGGGAAGCCTGAAGTTTGCCCGGGAGTTCGGCGCACGCCGCAAACCGGAAGTCGAAGGGGTGACGATCAATCGGCTCTATGTCGCCGAACCGGCACCGACGCCGACCGGAAGCATCGCGGACCACCGCATCGCCGTCCGCGCCACCGATATCTGGAAGGTTGCCTCGGCAATCGCCGCCGGAGTCGGAGCCCCGGGGGGAGCAGCCGGAGAACTGCCGGAATCGGCAGCCAAAGTCGTGGCGGCCATCGTCGATGATCTGAAAAAGCACCGGGGTTCGGCCGTCGTCGCCGCCGGTCCGGGACAGCCCGCAGCGGTCCACAGTCTGGTCGAACAGATCAACAACACCATCGGGGCGGTCGGATCGACCGTCGAATACCTCCCCTCTCCCCTGGCCTACACCGGAGACCCGATGGCCTCGATCACCGAGCTGACCACGGCGATGAACGCCGGAGAGGTGGCCACGCTGATCGTCATGGGCTGCAATCCGGTCTACGACGCTCCGGCCGATCTGAACTTCCTTGAGGCCTATCAGAAAGTCGACTACAGAATTCATCACGGACTCTATCACGACGAGACCGGGAACTATTCGCAGCTTCATATTCCGGCAACGCACCAGTTCGAGAACTGGAGCGACGGGGTGGCCTTCGAAGGGACGGTCTCGATCGTTCAGCCGATGATCGCCCCCCTCTATCCCCCCTGCCGATCGGCTCATCAGGTGATGAGTCTGCTCAACGGCGATTCGATTGCAAAGGATTATGATCTGATCCAGGCATACTGGGGAGAGAGGCTGCAGGGGAATCCGGAAAAGAGCTGGCGCAAGGCGTTGCACGACGGCGTCATCGCCGGTGTGACGGGGGGAGCGGCCATCACGGCGGCAACAACCGCGCCGCAAACGACTGCAGCAGCTCCGAGCGGAAGCGATACCACGGCCGCAGGAGCCGCACCGACGCCGGGAACGACCACATCGACCGGAACATCGGACGCCGCCGCAGCCACAGAACCGCCGAGCGACCTCGGAGGAATCGAAATCATTTTCCGTCCCGATCCCTGCATCTGGGACGGCCGCTACAACAACAACGGCTGGCTGCAGGAACTGCCGAAACCTCTGACGAAACTCGTCTGGGACAACGCGGTGCTGATGAGCCTGAAGACGGCCGCCGAGTACGACCTGGAGAACGGAGACGTCGTCGAGCTTGAACTGAACGGACGGAAAGTGAAGGGGGCGGTCTGGCTCATGCCGGGCCACGCCGACAAGTCGGTGACGGTCTACCTCGGCTACGGCCGCGAGCGGACCGGCCGCGTCGGCACCGGGACAGGGTTCAACGCCTACGCCATCCGACAGTCGACCGCTCCGGCGTTCGCCACCGGAGGGAAGATCAACCCGACGAAAGAAGAGTATCTGCTGGTCTCGACGCAGGATCACGGCTCGCTGGAGGGACGCAACTACTACCGGGACGTTCCGCTGCAGAGCTATATCAACCATCCGGAGATTATCGAGGAGATGGAACATGTCCACAGCGACAGCCTCTCCTTCTACAGCTCTGCCGGCTGGGAATACAACGGCTATGCCTGGGCGATGACGATCGATCTGACCGCCTGCACCGGCTGCAACGCCTGCGTGATCGCCTGCCAGAGCGAAAACAACATACCGGTTCTCGGCAAGGAACAGGTCTCGAACGGTCGCGAAATGCACTGGATTCGTGTGGACCGCTACTTCAAGGGGAGCGAGGAAGAGGACACGCTGACGATCCATCATCAGCCGGTCCCCTGCATGCAGTGCGAGCAGGCTCCGTGCGAGGTGGTCTGTCCGGTTGCCGCAACGGTCCACAGCGACGAGGGACTGAACGACATGGTCTACAACCGCTGCATCGGTACGCGGTACTGCTCGAACAACTGTCCGTACAAGGTTCGCCGCTTCAACTTCATCCAGTACGCCGACGAGACGACCGAACAGTATCGTCTGATGCGGAATCCGGACGTATCGGTCCGTACGCGAGGCGTGATGGAGAAATGTACCTACTGCGTGCAGCGGATCAACCACGCCCGGATCGATGCGAAGATCGAGAACAGGAAGATCCGGGACGGCGAGATCATCACCGCATGTCAGCACGCCTGCCCGACACAGGCGATTACCTTCGGCGACAAGAACGACCCGGAGAGCCGGGTGGCGAAACTGAAGGAGAGCGACCGGAACTTTGGAATGCTGAAGGAACTGAACACGCGGCCGCGGACGACATATCTGGCACGACTGATCAACTATCACGATAATCTTCAGCCTGTGGCGAGCGCAGAAGCAGAGGGACATCACTGAGAGACGGGCCGGGTCGCGACAAGGCCCGGAAGACCGGACAGAACTGACGACAACCGACGAGAAACAGAGTAGCGTAAATCGATATTCAAGATGGCAGATACATCGCACATCAAGAGAAGCCCTGACGCGGGGAGCGGTTCCGGAAAACTTACTCCCTCCTATCTTGATCCCGACTACCAGGTCATGGGTGAGGGTCTGACCTATCGGTCGGTAACCGACAAGATCACAGACATCGTCCTGAAGCTGAAGACGTCGAAGGGATGGTGGATGGGCTTCGGCATCTCCTTCCTGCTGCTTCAGGTTCTCCTTATCAGCATCATTTACCTGCTGTTCATGGGACCCGGTATCTGGGGTGTGAACAACCCGGTGATGTGGGGCTTCGCCATCATCAACTTCGTCTGGTGGATCGGTATCGGTCACGCCGGAACGCTGATCTCGGCAATTCTTCTGCTGGTACAGCAGGACTGGCGAACATCGATCAACCGTTTCGCCGAGGCGATGACGGTCTTCGCCGTTATGTGCGCCGGTATCTTTCCCCTTCTTCACGTCGGCCGTCCGTGGCTTGCCTACTGGATGTTCCCCTATCCGAGCACGATGGGGATGTGGCCGCAGTTCCGCAGCCCTCTTTTGTGGGACGTGTTCGCAATTTCGACCTATCTGACCGTGTCGGTTCTCTTCTGGTATCTCGGCCTGATGCCCGATCTGGCAACGCTTCGCGACCGGGCGACAAAGAAAGTGAAGAAGGCGATCTACGGCTTCTTCTCGCTCGGATGGCGGGGCTCGGCCAGGCACTGGGACCGGTTCACGACGGCATATCTGATCCTTGCCGGACTTTCAACGCCGCTGGTTCTTTCGGTTCACTCGATCGTGTCGTTCGACTTCGCCGTATCGAACCTGCCGGGCTGGCATACGACGATCTTCCCCCCCTACTTCGTCGCCGGCGCCGTCTACTCCGGCTTCGCGATGGTGCTGACGGTGATGATCCCGGTCCGCCACATCTTCGGCCTGCACGATGTGCTGACCCTCCGGCATCTGAACAACATGTCGAAGGTGATGCTGGCGATGGGTCTGGTGGTGGCCTACGGCTACGGCATGGAAGCTTTCTACGCATTCTACAGCGGCGCGCAATATGAAATCCAGGCCTTCCAGAACCGCATGTTCAAAGGTCCCTACGCCTGGAGCTACTGGGCGCTGATCCTCTGCAACGTCGCCATTCCGCAGTTGCTCTGGTTCCGCCGCTTCCGGGTGACGCTCGTTCCGCTCTGGATCATCTCGATCATCATCAACATCGGCATGTGGCTGGAGCGCTACGTGATCGTGATCA
>CBFGQN010000170.1:0-7735 GCA_965650895.1 uncultured Ignavibacteria bacterium
CGAAGGAGTCAACCGGGATACCGTAACATGGTATGGTGTTGTGATTCAGGCTACTGATAGACAGGTGCTTATTGCCAAACCAGCACCGCAGGGGACGGCACATTCACAGAGTCAAGTTTACTTTCGGTCAGCTAAGGAGATCGAGTTGCCCTCGGTGGAAGAGTTACGGCCAAATACTAACGACGAGGGGGTCAAGGAGTACCTGTCGAAGCTACTTGGAATTGCTTCCAACCAGACGGTGCTAGAGGAGAGCCGATCGATGGGATCTTTCGAGGCGACAATCGATCACACAAAGTACTATCTGTTCCAAAGCCAAGGTGTCGTTGCGAACCAGGACCTCCTATTCTGGCGGCAGTCTGAATCATTAATAGCGCAACACATCAAGGATACGCTTCCGTATTTTCTGGGAGCTGTGCAAGAGGAACGACTATACCTCACTCAAGAGCTGCGTCTAGCAAGGCGTGAGCTAAAGCTTGCTCAGAAGAAGCTGCAGGAGGCAGAGGCCATTGTGTCTAGCCGAGCCGAACGAGCACGCAGTCTTCTAGTTGAAGCCCAAGAGGCTGGTCTTGTTGATACTGACTCCAATTACACCGATGACCAGTTGATAGACGAGTTGCGTCGGGTGGCTACTTGGGTGCCAGCGGAAGAAATATTAGTTGGAGGTGGGCAAATACCTAAACTTCAGGAGCATTTGCAGGCGTTACGTCGGACGTTCCAACGGAAGCGTCAAGAGGTGAAAGATGCCGAGTTCTTTCTCAGACAAGCAGAGGGGTTTACAGGTGAGGCTCAGGAACAGGTGATGCGTTTAGAGGCCATCGGGTTGTTCAATGGCAAGGATGTTGGTGAAAATTATTGCCCTGTGTGCGCTTCGCAGCTGGAAACGCCGACTCCTTCCGTTACTGCTATTACGGGAACACTGGAACGCATACAGGGCAGTCTGGAGAATGTTAGGCAAATACGTCCCAAGGTAGAAGATCACATAGATTCGTTACGTACGGAACTGGAGGAACTGAGGGAAGACATACGTGGAACGAGTGTTTCCCTCAACACGTTGCTGGATGAGCAAGAGGCTAAACGACACGTCAGAGACCGCCACGTTCATGCTGCCTTTGCTGTAGGTCGAGTCCGACTCTATCTGGAGAGCGTGCAGTTGGTTGATCCAAGTTCGGTCCTCCAGCAAAATGTAAAGAAAGCCGAGCGGCGAGTTCAGGATTTGGAACGCCAGTTGGATCCTGATGCCGTGAAAGAAGCAACGATCTCCATCCTTAACGTTATTGGTTCTCAGATGACTCATTGGGCGGAGCGCCTTGAACTAGAGTTTGCGGGCTCACCCTATAGGTTTGATGCTAGTAAGCTCACTGTAATAGCCGATACTTCAGAGCGAGCTATTCCCATGGAACGAATGGGGAGTGCTGAGAACTGGCTTGGCTGCCATCTCATCACATTACTTGCCCTACACCAGCACTTCCACCGACGACATCGACCTGTCCCACGCTTTCTGGTTCTGGACCAACCTTCGCAGGTCTATTTCCCATCGAGGGAAGCGTACTTGGCTCTTGAAGGAGAGAAAAGTGATCTAGAGGAGCTAAGTGCGGATGTGGTAGCCGTCAAGCGCATGTTTAGTTTACTGTTTGATGTATGTGATCAGTTAGCACCACACTTCCAAATCATTGTGATGGAACACGCTAACCTTGATGATGACCGATTTCAGCAGGCACTAGTAGAGGAGCCTTGGACTGGAGACCGGGCACTAATCCCGCAGAGTTGGCTTTCATAAGCTGTCCTGTGTGGGTGAACAGCAGTTAGTCTATTCTGTTTCTTCCAAACATTACCGAAAAGCAACACCCTGTCTCCCCTCCACCCCCAACCTCCCATATTTCCCGAAGATTGAATACCTTTCACCTGCGGCGTAGCGTGGGGGGAGATGGGGGATGTTTGCGCCGATTACAGCCAACTGAAGTCTCACAATAGAGTAGAGGAGAATCAACGTGCCTGACAAGGACATGACACGAAGCGTCAGCGAAAGCGAGAATCCTGCTATCCCTTCGCCGACACCAAAACGCACCCGGCCGCAATCGAACCGGGACTGGTGGCCGAACCAGCTGGACCTTTCGGTGCTCCACTGTCATTCGCACCTGTCCAGTCCGCTGGAGGAGGATTTCAACTATGCCGAGCAGTTCGCGGGGCTCGACCTGGAGGAGTTGAAGCAGGACCTGATCGAGGTGATGACCACCTCGCAGGAGTGGTGGCCGGCCGATTACGGTCATTACGGACCACTCTTTATCCGCATGACCTGGCATGCCGCCGGAACCTACCGCATCGCCGACGGACGTGGCGGCGGCGGACAGGGACAGCAGCGGTTTGCTCCGCTGAACAGCTGGCCCGACAATGCCAATCTCGATAAAGCGCGTCGGCTGCTCTGGCCGATCAAGAAGAAATACGGACAGAAGATCTCCTGGGCCGATCTGCTGGTCTTTGCCGGTGATGTCGCCATGGAGTCGATGGGGTTCAAGACGTTCGGCTTCGGCTTCGGCCGATCCGATGTCTGGGAGCCGGAGGATATCTTCTGGGGACCGGAAGATACGTGGCTGGGGGATGAGCGCTACAGCGGCGACCGGGAGCTTGCCAATCCGCTGGCAAACGTTCAGATGGGTCTGATCTACGTCAACCCGGAAGGTCCGGGGGGTGATCCCGATCCTCTGGCCGCAGCAAAGGACATCCGCGACACGTTCGGGCGCATGGCGATGAACGATGAGGAGACCGTGGCGTTGATCGTCGGCGGGCACACCTTCGGCAAGACCCACGGCACCGCCCCGGCCGACAACGTCGGTCCGGAACCGGAGGGGGCGCCGATGGAGGAGCAGGGATTCGGGTGGAAGAACAAGTACGGCAGCGGCAAGGGGGGAGACACGATCACCAGCGGACTTGAGGGGGCCTGGACCAATAACCCGATCAAGTGGGACAACGGGTTCCTGGAGAACCTGTTCAACTACGAGTGGGAGCTGACCGAGAGTCCGGCCGGTGCGAAGCAGTGGAAGCCGAAGAACCCGGAGGCCGAGGGGACGGTGCCGGACGCACACGATCCTTCGAAGCGACACGCGCCGATGATGCTGACGACCGACCTCTCGATGCGGATGGATCCGATCTACGGGCCGATCGCGAAGCGTTTCTTCGAAAATCCGGACGAACTTGCCGAGGCGTTCGCCAAGGCGTGGTTCAAGCTCCTCCACCGCGATATGGGGCCCCGCTCACGCTATCTCGGTCCGTGGGTTCCGGAGTCGCAGTTGTGGCAGGACCCGGTGCCGGAGGTCGATCACGAGCTGATTGACGAGGGGGATGTCGTCGACCTGAAGCGGACGATCCTCGAGTCCGGTCTCTCCATCCCCGACCTGGTCTCCACCGCATGGAACGCGGCGGCCGGCTTCCGGGGAACCGACAAGCGTGGCGGCGCGAACGGCGCGCGGATTCGTCTGGCTCCGCAGAAGGACTGGGAGTCGAACGAGCCGGAGAAGCTGGCGAAGGTGCTTGAGGCGCTGGAGAAGATTCGGCAGGACTTCAACGGTTCGCAGTCGGGCGGAAAGAAAGTCTCGCTTGCCGATCTGATCGTTCTGGGCGGCTGCGCCGCCGTCGAGCAGGCTGCACGGAACGCCGGTGTTGACGTCACGGTGCCGTTCGCGCCGGGTCGTACCGACGCCTCGCAGGAGCAGACCGACGTCGAGACGTTCGAGGTGCTCGAACCGGTCGGCGACGGATTCCGCAACTATCTGCGGGAGAGTGATCCGCTGCCGCCGGAGACCCGTCTGCTGGACCGGGCCAACCTGCTGAGTCTGACCGCTCCGCAGATGACGGTTCTGGTCGGCGGCATGAGGGCGCTGAACGCCAATTACGGCGGGGCGAAGCACGGCATCTTCACCGACCGGCCGGAGAGTCTGACCAACGACTTCTTCGTGAACCTGCTCGACGTCTCCACTGCCTGGAGACCGTCGGCATCGGACGAGAAGATCTACGAGGGCTACGATCGCGGGACCGGAGATGTCAGGTGGACCGCCACGGCGGCCGATCTGGTCTTCGGCGCCCACTCGCAGCTCCGTGCGCTGGCGGAGGTCTACGCAAGCGACGACGCGAAGGAGAAGTTCGTCCGTGACTTCGTGTCCGCATGGAACAAGGTGATGAACCTCGACCGCTACGATCTTCTGGCGCAGGTCCGGAGCAACGGACGGAAGCGGGAGACGGAGAGCGTCGGTTAGGTTTCCGGCTCAGGTGGTATTGCAGCGTGGCAGCAGGCGTGGGCGATTCCGGGAGGGGTCGTCCGCGCCTCGTTGCATGATATCCCCACGTGCCGTTCCGGGTGTCGGATCCGGCGGATGGACTTGCAGGTTGAAGGGGATTTCCCGTTTATTGTCAGCCTTCCATAGAGTCGGCGTGTGAAGCATGATGCAGGAGAAGAACATCACTTGGTGATTCTTCGTGTCCTTTGTGACTTCGTGGTGAGATTTACCACAAAGTCACAAAGGACACAAAGAAGCCACGAAGCGACAGACAGAGATCTCTGCAATTCGAGGCGTTCAAGAAACCCTCTAAAAGCAGTATGCCCATGACTACAACCCACAGGAGGAACAACGATGTCCGACCATCATCGCATTTATACGATGGCATTCTCAAGTGTCTATCCGCTCTACGTGCAGAAAGCCGAGCGCAAGAACCGCACGAAAGAAGAAGTCGACGAGATCATCTGCTGGCTGACCGGCTATGACCGGGCGGGGTTGGAGCGGCAGATCGAACAGAAGAACGATTTCGAGACCTTCTTTGCGGAGTCCCCCCGCATCCATCCGAACAGCTCGCTTATCAAGGGTGTAGTGTGCGGTGTGCGCGTGGAAGAAATCGAAGATCCGCTGATGCAGAAGATACGCCGGCTGGACAAGCTGATTGATGAGCTTGCAAAGGGGAAGGCGATGGAGAAGATTCTGCGGCAATGAATCGTTTGCTGCAAACAGGGGATCGAACGCCGGGCCCGGACAGGTACATGAACATATCAGACTATTCCACATGAAATCCGGACACATTCTTGAAGACGGTATCCCTCTCTATTCGGAATCGTTCGGGGATTCCGCCGATCCGGCTATCCTGCTGGTGATGGGGGCGATGACGTCAGGGGTCTGGTGGCCGGAGGAGTTCTGTCGTCGGCTTGCCGCCCGGGGTCGGTACGTGATCCGATACGACCATCGGGATACCGGGGAATCGGTGAGCTACGTGCCGGGACAGGCCCCATACGGGGTGGAGGATCTGGCTGATGATGCCGTCCGGGTGCTCGACGGGTATGGGATCGATCGTGCCCACTTCGTGGGGATGTCGCTCGGCGGCCTTCTCTGCCAACTCGTCGCCTTGAAGCACCCGGATCGCGTGCTCACCCTCACACTCATCGCATCGGAGCGGCTGGTCACGGAAGATCCTGCGATGCCGCAGATAGATCCGGCCATTCTTGAGTACCACACAAGAGCCGGAGAGCTCGACTGGTCCGACCGGGAGGAGGTGATCGACTATCAGATCGGAGCATGGCGACTGCTGTCGGGTTCGGCTCATCCCTTTGATGAAGCCGCCATTCGTGAAATGGCCGGTGCCGACTTCGACCGGACGCAGAATCTGTCGGCATCATTCAATCATGCTGACCTCTCCGACCTGGGGGTCTGGGCCGATCGGCTCGATGAGATCACCCACCCCGCTCTGATTATTCACGGGACCGAGGATCCGGTCCTGCCATACGCTCACGGCCGCGCGCTGAAGGAGGCGTTGTCGGGATCGGAGTTGGTGACTCTGGAGGGGACGGGACATGAATTGCATCGGGCGGACTGGCCGGTCATGCTGGAGGCGATCGAGCGACATACGTCAGTCTGAGGGGTGGAGGCGTTGGCCTGAGTGCTCACCGGGGGAGCGAACTCTCCCGTACAAGCGTTCCGGCCGACTCGACGCCGAGCTGCGGCACCGTTTGTTATGGGGAAGAATTTCAGGGATCTATCCGAAACAATGCACGCTCCGGCGGTGTTATCCGGACCGGGCAATCAGGTTCATGCGGCATGAAATTCCCGGCCATCTGCTCTGTATCGGAACAGGAACAACAGACATACCAGTATGACGTACTTTCGCTTTCTCGTCGCCGCTCTGCTCGCGGCATTGATCTTCTTTCCAACCGAGGCCCGGGCCCAGGAAGAGCCGGCCGCCGACTCGGCAATCCCTCTGCCGACGGAGTGGGACACGTACTACGTGGTGCTGCTGAAGGAAGGACCGGCCTACGGGGCGAAGCTCTCCACTGACTCGTTGCGATCCCTGATGAACCGCCATATCCAGTACCAGCTTCGATTGCAAAAGTCGGGAGATGCCGTTGCCGGAGGCGGCTTCGGCGGGGCGAAGGATGGGGTGATCGGCATGACGCTGCTGCGGGCCGCCTCGCTTGATGAGGCCGAACGTCTGGCCGGGGCCGATCCTGCAGTCGAGGCCGGACGTTTCTCCGCAGTCGTCTACGAGTGGTATGTGCCGGGGGGGCGGTTGCCGGAGTAGGGGGAGGGATGCTGTGTAAAATGCATTTGGAGCAATGAAGAAGAATCACGTCACCTTGAAACCCTTCGGCTACGATCCGGTGTCCGAACTGAGCCGGAAGCTCCGGCTTGAAGGTGTGCATGGGGTAGCCGCACGTCTTCAGCGGGCGGCGGCAGGAGCAACGGAGCGCTCGCCCTGCCATAGCTTCACCTGATCGGTTTGCCGATCCCTACTCTTCCCGATCTTCATCTGCACCTCCGGAACTGCCGACTTCGCTGGTCTGCGCACGCTGAAGACGTGCGGCTACCGACGAGTATGGAAACATCCCGAAGAGTAGGGCGATGAGTGAATCAGCACTTCAACAAGGTCAGCCCGCAACAGAAACATCGCATGACTTCTCCAACCATCCTCTCAGACCTCCCATCATCGGTAAGCCGTCACGGCTACGCCCTCATCCACGACGTTCTGGACAGGGGGACGATCCGGCATCTCATCGACGCTCTGAACGGTGCGGTCCGGCGGGAGAGTTCCGATCATCGCGGCCGGGTCCCCGGCATGCGTAACCTGCTGGAAGCCGTGCCGGAAGTCGCCCGGCTGGCTCGCGACCCGCGCGTTCGCGGCATCGCCGAGTCGGTGCTCGGTCCCGACTGCGCCGCCGTCCGCGGCATCCTCTTCGACAAGATGCCGGAGGCGAACTGGAAGGTGGCCTGGCATCAGGACCTGACGATCGGCGTGAAGAAGCGGGTGGAGGTTGCCGGTTTCGGTCCCTGGTCGGTCAAGGCCGGCGTCGACAGCGTCCAGCCTCCGACGGATGTCCTTGAGAGGATGATCACGATCAGACTGCATCTCGATGACTGCCGGGAGGATAACGGACCCCTTCGGGTCATCCCCGGCTCGCACGGCTTTGGTCGCCTTGATGCTCCGGCAATAGCGGAGTGGCGAAGCCGCGGTCCCGTCATCAGTACTGCCGTGCCCGCCGGAGCCGCGTTGGTCATGCGACCGTTGCTCCTTCACGCTTCGTCCCCGGCCGCCTCTCCGCACCATCGCCGCGTGGTCCATCTGGATTTTGCAGGCTGCGCGCTTCCGGGTGGACTTGAGTGGCATGTGGCCGTCTGTGGTTTCCGACATTCGCTATCTTTGATTTTCCGGGCGGGTTCGTCGGAACGAGATGCCGGCGAATGCACGGCGGGGAGTTACCGTAGCT
>CBFGQN010000171.1:0-7728 GCA_965650895.1 uncultured Ignavibacteria bacterium
GTCTCGGCAAACTGACTGTAGGCATCGGCCTCCTCTTTCGTCAGGACGAAGTGATAGAAATCATCCAGCGACACGACCGGCAGCGGCCCCTTCGGCTCGCCGTTGAAGGACATCTCGACGGTATCTCCCGGCTTCAGCTTTCCGGTCGGATCGACCACCACCGCCTGCCGCCAGGTATAGGGCTCCGGATTTGCAAGGTTGGTCGTCGTCTCCGGCGAGATACCGTCCCAGTACGGAACCGCCGTCGGCTCGCTTCCGCTGATAAACTGGAAGACCGGTTTCAGCACGATCGACTTTGAATCGGTCGAATCTCTGGAGGTCAGGACCTGCCGGTCGACCACCGGCGTTCCCGCCTTGTCGAAAGCCAGATTGATGCTGTCAAGGACCGATGCCCGGTTCAATCCGTTGTCCCAGATAAATCGGGCGACGCTCGATGTGTACCGATTGAAGGAGGTCACCTGTTCGGCCGGATCCTGCGGGATCTGCCGCTGCACCACCGACTGATGGTGAAACTGTCGGGGATCCTTGAACGGACGGAATTTTGTCCGCGTCAGCTTCCCGCCGGAATCGACGTTATCGAACAGATCATGTCCGGAATACCAGGTCTCCCAGACCGGAAGATCCCCTTCGCCCGACGGAGACGTAATCGACGCCCAGACATCCCAGCCATGTTGACGAATCGCCTTCATGTCGACCTTATCGATCCACCCCTGAATCTCGGCCTGGGTAGCCGGATAGCTCCCGACCGACGGCGGATCGACCACGCCGTTCTCGTCACGGACAAGCGAAGATGCCCCCTCCTTCTTCGTCCCCTCCTCAACCTTTTCCTCTCCGCAGGAAGAGAGCATCAGCAACGACAAAAGAATGATGGGAAATGATGCACGAAAATGCAGACGGACGGAAAGACTCATGATGTGCCTCGTGTCGTGATGTGTGAATGGAAGTTTCGGGACCACGGGTAAACTTACGGGTTCACCCGGTGGGAACAAAGACAAGTCGGCGATTTTGTCGGCGTGGAGATCCTCGGCATTCCCTCTACAAGCTATCACATCCAACTCCGTCAAGGGGACCTCAGGTTCTACCCCGAATCTCTTATCTTGCCCGAACTTTAACACGCATACAACACGATGAGATCAATATATCGCTACGTTCTGGGCGCCGTCCTCCTTTGTCTGGCGGCATTTTCAACTGCGGACATAGCTTCCGCTCAATCCCTGTTGAAGGAACCTTTGATCAACAGATCCGGGCATCCTTTCCATCTCGACCATCTCTCTTCCGGAGTCCACGACAAGTGCGGGCCGATCGACGAGAAAGCTCTGGAAGCGTTCAGAGTGCTGGCAGGTGACGGGTGGGGATACGGATACGACCGGCTTCTGAACGACATCGAGGAGTGGAAGAAAAGTCCTTATGTCTCCTATGTCCGCTCTATCGGCAAGAGCGTGCAAGGTCGGGACCTGTGGGAAATGAAGATCACCGCCGACAGACCGCAGACCAGACCCCGTCACACGATCACGATTCACGCCCGCACCCATCCGCACGAAACGCAGAGCTGGTGGGTCTGCGAGCAGGTCATTCTCTTTCTCCTCTCAGACGATCCCTTCGCTGCGGCCCTGCGCGAACAGTGCACGTTCTACATCATCCCGATGTACAATCCGGACGGCGTCGAACTGGAGACGACCCGCTACAACGCCAACGGCGTCGACCTTGAACGGGAGTGGGACAAACCGAACCCGCAGCCGGAGGCGGCCGCGTTGAAGCGTCGGTTCGGCGAGTTGATGCATTCGGAAGAGCCGATCGAGATCGCGCTGAACCTTCATTCTTCTTCCAAACCGGAACGCTATTTCTGGTTCCACGACGAGACCGGGACCTCTGTCGAGTATGCGATGCTTGAACGGGAGTTCATCGCGGGAGTGCGGACGTTCTTCGCACGGATCATGCCCTGGAACTATGCGGTCAGTTGGCAGGAGAGCGCACCGACCCATTTCCCCGAAAGCTGGTTCTGGTACAACTACGGAACGGATGTCATGGCGCTGACCTATGAAGACGTCTTCGAACATGACACCGGAACGTCTGATGCCTACTTCGACTCGACCGCCCTCGCACTGCTCCACGGCATCGCCGATTACCTGGACCTGAACAGGATTGCCGGGGTTCACGATCAACCGCAGGAACCGGCAATCGGCTCCCTCACGGTTCTCTCCGGTCCCGATCCGTCCATCCTGTTCTCATTGCCGAAAGGTGGAGAGTTTGCCCTCTCGGTCTTCGACGGACTTGGTCGCGAGGTAACGCGGCTCCGGGAAGGTGAAGTGTTGTCCGGAGAAGAGCGAGTGGTGTGGGATACGGGCGACCTTCCGTCGGGGATGTACTACGTGCAGTTGCGAACCGACGAGGGGATGATGACGGCGCGGGTGCCGGTGCTTCGGTGAGGTGCCGGAGCCGGGGAAGAAGATTCACGCAAAGACGCAAAGAGAGGATGAAAGAGATAGTCGCTTCACTGGTCGTCGCACTGCTTCTGCTGGGGTGTGGAGATCGTAGTGAAAAGCAGAACACAGAGAAGAACCCGCACGACAGCGGGAGGACGGAGACGGGCGATTCCGTCCGCAATGTCGACACGGCTCCGTCACGGGCCGATGAATCTTCCGGCGTCGATCCGGAAGATTTGCTGATCGGTCTCTGGCAGGATGCTCCGTCGATGGCGGCCGGTTGGTCCGCAACCTATCAGTTCTTTCCCGACGGGACCTTTGTCCTGAACGAAAATCAGATGGACTGCGCAAAACGTCTGGTCTGGAGCAAAGGGAAGTGGAGACGCGTCGGCGAGGAGGAACTGGAGCTGACGGTTAACGAGTGGTTCCGGCTTGAAGGGGGACGGATGGTTCCATCCGACGGCTCGTGCGCTTCCGACTCCATGCTCATCGGCGCGAAGGAGAACCGGATTCGTCTGGAGGAACCGAAAGCCCTCACCCTCCCTCTCGGCCCGATCATCTTCGCCGGAGACGATCATCCGGAACGGACGACGGTGACGATCGGAGATGTGAAGTTCTACCGGTTCGGCGACGATCCGTCGGCATATCCGTAAGAAAGGAAGTGAAGCCGTGCGCAAGCGACATGCCGGCATCTGAAATCACTCACGTAATCGGAGAGGAGCCATGCTGAATTTGTTTGAAGAGTTTTTCAGCGTCGTTCAGACTCTGGAAGAGCAGACAATTCGATATGCCGTTATCGGCGGTTTTGCCATGGCATTTCATGACTCGGTTCGGGCTACACGGGACATTGATTTTCTGGTATTGATTGAAGATGTCAAGGAAATCTCTACTGTTCTGGAGACACTGGGCTACCGACCGTCGGGTGCCCCCTTTACCTTTCAGGATACACGTCTGACACTCCACAGGTTTGTCAAGTTCTTCGGGACCCGACACGCAATGCTTGACTTTCTCTGCGGCACGGAGGAACGGTATCGCTCGATCGTCACAAACGCAATTCCCGTCGATCCGGGGAATGGTATTGTTCATATCGCGACAAAAGAAGACTTGATCTATCTTAAATCGATGCGAAATTCGGAACAGGACAAAATTGATATTCAACGATTGAGGGACGATGACAAGGCTTGAGCAGGTGGTCCGGGAGTTGAGTGAGATGTATGATATCTACATGGCCTTCCGCCGGGCGCGGGAGAAGGCCGGTATCCCGATGGACCCGCCGATCCCCGGCATGACGCACGAGGAGTTCGAGGAACTCCGCAGAAAGTACTTCGAGGAAATGGAGTCAAGGCAAAATTCACAATGACAAATTCAAAGAACTCTGTTGTTATCGGAGACGAGGTATCCATCGTTGTTTCCGAAACTCCCTCCGACCTCCGCTCCCTTTTTCTTCTGGACCCCGACCTCGCATTTCTGAACCACGGCTCCTTCGGCGCCTGTCCGCGACCGGTCTTCGAGGAATATCAGTGGTGGCAGCGGGAGTTCGAGCGGAGTCCGGTGGAGTATCACGGACGGAAGTTTGCCGATCTGATGCGGACGGCCCGGACCGATCTGGCCCGATTCGTCAACGCCGATCCGCTCGATCTGGTCTTCGTCACCAACGCAACCGTCGCCGCCAACATCGTCGCACGCTCGCTGCGGCTCGGTCCGGAGGATGAGATCCTGACGACCGATCACGAGTACGGCGCATGCGACAGGATGTGGGAGTTCCTCCGGCGCGAACAGGGCTTCAATCTCCGCCGCGTGGAGATACCGGTGCCGGTCACGACGCAGGAAGACGTTATAGAACGCCTGGTCGCCGGAATGAACGAGCGAACGAAGGTGCTCTTCATCAGCCACATCACCTCGCCGACCGCCCTGACCTTTCCGATAGCCGAACTCTGCCGGATCGCCCGCGAACGGGGCATCATTTCGATTATCGACGGAGCCCATGCGATCGGGCAGATCGATCTCGACCTGCAGGAAGTCGGCGCAGACTTCTATACCAGCAATCTCCACAAGTGGCTCTGCGCACCGAAGGGATCGGCCTTCCTCTACGCCCGCCGCGAAATGCAGTCCCTGTTGCAACCACTGGTCGTCAGTTGGGGATGGGAGCCGAAGAGTCCGGTCGATTCGGACTTTATCGGACACCACGAATACCGGGGCACGCGGGAAACGGCCCCAGCTCTGGCGACGGGAAAAGCAATCGAATTCCAGCGGGAGCACGACTGGGAGAAGGTTCGTGCCCGATGCCGTCAGTTGGTCAATGAAGCCCGGTCGGTCCTTCGTGACCGGTTCGGCTTCACACCGGTTGCCCCGGACGATCCGGCCTGGTACGCCCAGATGTCCGCCTTCCTCCTCCCCGGTGATGTGGACGGAACACTGCTGCAACAACGCCTGTTCGACGAGCACCGCGTGGAGATACCGGTCGTCCCGTGGAACGGACGGGAGACGATCCGCATCTCCGTGCAGGGCTACAACAACCGGGAAGATCTGGAGCGACTCTACCGGGGGATCGAAGAGATTCTGTCGTAAGATGAACGGATGGAGAGGCTCTCCGATCCCTCTTCATCCGTCCGATCCGTGTCCGATTTCATCCGAAGGGTCGTGAAACTCTCTGCAATTCGGTTGTTCACCTTCTCCGCCTGTCATCTGAACGTTTTCCGACGTATCTTTCCGGTTTGATTTTTTGCAGACTCATCACAATCAGGACAACAGGAGAAAGACATGCACATCGCAAACCGGATGACGCGGCTCGGGACGGAGACCGCCTTTGAAGTTCTCGTCAAGGCCAGGGCTCTGGAGGCGCAGGGACGCGACATCGTTCATCTGGAAATCGGGGAACCGGACTTCGACACACCGCAGAACATCATCGACGCCGGTCGGGAAGCTCTGGCAAACGGCTTCACGCATTACGGTCCCTCCCCCGGTCTGCCGGAAGCGCGTGAAACGATCGCCGCCTACGTCGCCCGGACGCGGGGAATCGAGGTCTCTCCGGATGAAGTGGTGGTCACCCCCGGCGCAAAACCGATCATGTTCTACGCGATGATGGCGACGATCGACGAGGGGGACGAGGTCATCTACCCGAACCCGGGTTTTCCGATCTACGAGTCGGTCATCAACTTTCTCGGAGGGAAGGCGGTTCCTCTTCCGCTGCAGGAAGAGAAGGAATTCCGGTTTGATCTGGCCGATCTGGAATGCCGCATCACGCCGAAGACCCGGATGCTGATTATCAACACGCCGCAGAACCCGACCGGAGGCATTCTGACCGAAGACGATCTGCGGGGGATCGCCGCCCTTGCCGAGCAGCACGACCTGATCGTCTTCAGCGACGAGATCTATTCCCGCATCACCTACGACGGATTCGAGCACACCTCCATCCTGCAATTCCCCGGGATGAAGGAGCGGACGATCATGCTCGACGGATTTTCGAAGACCTATGCGATGACCGGCTGGCGACTCGGCTACGGCGTGATGCCTCCGTCGACCGCCGCACTCGTCTCCAAACTGCAGACGAACTGCACAAGCTGCACGGCCAGCTTCACTCAGATGGCCGGCATCGAGGCGCTGAACGGTCCGCAGGAAGCGGCCGAGGAGATGATCGCCGAGTTCAAGCGTCGCCGCGACGTGATCGTCGACGGGCTGAACGACATCCCGGGCTTCCGCTGCCACCGTCCGCACGGCGCCTTCTACGTCTTCCCGAACATCGAGGGGACCGGACGCTCCTCGGCATTCATGGCCGACTATCTGCTGAACGAAGCGGGGGTCGCCTGTCTGAGCGGCACCGCATTCGGCGCCCACGGCGAGGGATATATTCGCTTCAGCTACGCCAACTCGGTGGAGAACATCGAGAAGGCTCTTGATCGGGTCCGCGAAGCCGTGGCAAAGCTGGATGAAGTGGGTGCAGGCGTCTGATCTCCCGGCGTCAAACCCGTACGACTACAGAGAGTGCCGGCGACGAGCGTCGTCGGCACTTTTCTCTTTTCGGACATGTTCTACCGGTGACCGTGCAGTATGTCTTCCGGGACGGTCCCGGGATGCGACTCACCAGAGCGAAACGATCCGCTTATGAAAAGGGAAGGAGAAGTTCCGACCGCGTATCGCGTCAGCACAATCGACACCGAAACGGAGGAACGTGAGCCGGGAATCATCGGGGGGATGATCACCTTTGTCAGAGAGCTCTTCAGCAAATGTCCTCCCGGCATCCGCCGACGCCGGAAACCGGACGGCCCGTTTCTGGTCATCGCCCACCGCGGCTCTCCGACACGCGAACCGGAGAACACCATTCCCTCGTTTGAACTGGCAATGCGCGAGGGGGCCAACGCCCTGGAGCTCGATCTCTCGATAACAAAAGATGGAGAAGTGGTTCTCTGGCACGACTGGGATCCGGACGATTTCATCACCACCATCCGACAGCAGGGACTGGAGCCGACCGTCCGCTACACGACCTATGGTCCGGACGACTCGAATTGCCGACGTCCGGTCTGCGAGCTGACGCTGAAGGAACTGAGGGACTGGTACGGCTACTGCGTCAAGTCCTCGTTCGAACCGGTCCGGTGTCACATTCCGACGTTCGATGAATTCATCGACTGGTGCGTCGGATGCCGCCACACCGTCCGTGCGCTCTTCCTGGACGTAAAGCTTCCCGAAGAATATATCGATCTTCTTCCTGCGTTCATGAAACGTGTGGCCTCCGGACTTCAACGATGCGACCCCGGCACCGCCATCATCTTCGAGTCGACAAGTGCCCGGGTGATCGAAGAGATGCGTTCGTTCTATCCTTCGGCCCGGTATGCCCACCACACGGAATTCCCCTTCGGACTGATCCTGTTTCCATCACGGCACAGCGCGGTGAAGGAGGCGGAAAGGATGGGGAACCGTTACGCGATCGCCCTGCGTCCCCGTTCCGTCACGCTGGCTCCGTGGGTCACCTACCGGCGTCTGATCGCCTACGATCTGCGGTACATGGGGAAGCGGAAACGGCAGGGGAAGAGCAGGAAGAAGAGAGGGAACGTGAAAGGACTGATTGCCGCAACGATCAACGATCCGCGAGAGATGGAGTGTCTGGTGAAACTGGGAGTTGACGGTATTCAGACTGATCTTCCCGGGGAGTTGAGAAGAGTGGTTGAGGGGGTTATGGGGAGCGTTGAGGGTGAGCAGTCAGGTTTGAGCGATCAGCCGTGAGCTTTGAGCAGGCAGCCGTGAGCTTTGAGCGGTCAGCCGTGAGCTTTGAGCGGTCAGCCGTGAGCTTTGAGCGGTCAGCCGTGAGCTT
>CBFGQN010000172.1:0-7693 GCA_965650895.1 uncultured Ignavibacteria bacterium
AAGTTAGCAAATGCGGGGTTGCCTTCCAAATCTGATTTGCGATTTCAGGCACTTTCCTTGCCCGTGGTGACGTTTTTATGCACAAAGGGTACACGGGGAGGGGGTATAGGGGGTATTCAAGAAAGTGCACTGCGATTCCGGCACATGTAAGTCCGAGACCACTATTAAATTTTAATAGTGAATTTGCGGCTTCGATTCCCATGTGCAGGTCGGAACATATAACGGTTATATGTTGATTCTGGTAAGGGGGCTATCCAAGAAAAGTGAACGTCAGGTATTTCCCCCGGATCGTCTATTAAATTTTAATAGTGGAATTAGACTATGGGTTCACCTTCAGAATTTATCCACGTTCCAGCCTCGTTATTCCATTCATAACCGCCCGGCGTTAGCGTTGCATCTTTGTAGGATTCCCGTCCCTTGTTTGGGTCTTCCTGAACCTTCACCCCGCGAAATATGCCGTAGGGCTGAATTGCTCGTTTGCCGTGCATCGCTGCAAGAATTATATCAAGATTCGTTGTCGGAATCTTTTCCTTGTCGGCAAAGAGTTTGATTGCATAACCGAAAACGTTTTTGATTTCATCGGACTTAATAGACACAAGGTCTTGCGCCTTGCGTGAGGCTTCAGAATCAAATCTTTCTAACCACTCTTCAAGAATCTGCTCCGCATTTTCACTACCACTTACCAACACGTGGAAGTGTGGGGTATATCCGTTCTGAACACTGTATCCGATTTCAATCTTGCGTATTGCGTCAACTGACTTTTCAGGATTGCCGTTTCTCTTGTTCCGCAAGTTTATAGCTTCGACGGCTTTTGCAAGCTCCCGCTCCATTCGGGTAATGTGTTCCCGTAGTTCTCCCGGATCGTCCGTTTGAATTGCTCGTAGTGTCGAGGTCAAGTGATACAAGTGCCGTCCTTCTACAAGTGGAGAATACTTGTCGATATATCGGGCCTGTCTGATTGCATGACAAACGGGACACAAACGGTTGTTGCAGAAGTTGTAGGTTTTGATAACTCCCGCTTTGCCTACTTCGATAATGTTAGCGCAAGATATGGCCCTTTCGTATTGGGGCCGTCGCTCGTTGTCAAGTCCTGCAAGTTCCTGAAAAGTCGGCAGTGATTTTGCCTTTCTTTTCGCTCGTTTCTGTAGCCTTGCCTTTACGTCGGTATTTCCCGGATTTCCTGATAATCGGGGTTTGTCGGGCTTTGTGCTATATATATCAAGAATAGTATGGGAATCACGGGCCGGTTTGATTAAACCGGAAGCATTAGTTATATTCATTGCCTCAATCAATCACAATAAGATCAAGGCCCGGCCACGCTTGCACACATGGCCGGGCCTTTTGCTTATTATGATTGCCCCCCCTTCAAAGCCCGGTCAATATCCGACCGACGATAGTAGACACGACGCGCAATCCGAACCGGCTGAATCAGTCCCCGCTTTTCCCATTCGCGTAAAGTCTTCCGCGTTGCGTCTAACATGTCGCAGACTTCGGCCATTGTGTAGAGTGGGTCCGTCGGTTGCGGTAGTGGTGTGGTAGACTTCCCTTTCTTCGTAGTCTCCGGAAAGCTTTCACTAATCACGGCCCGTACATTGGACCGAATAACATTTGCGAGTTCGTCCGGCGATAGCTGGACAAGGATTGTTCCGGCGGTTTGTTGTGTTTTATTCATAAGTTTGCACCTGAAATAATGAAACGATAATTGTATTCATCAAACAGGTACAAACCTCGGGAGAATGGAAGGGGGAGGCAATTATAAATTAGTTATAGAAAAGTTCATGGAATTATAACTTTCCTATAACTCGTCAAATAGCTCCCTTAAATAATCGGGCACAGGTGAAGAGCCGTTATTGATTTTATTCGCGGAAGTTGTAAGTGAACTGACATTGAACTTGTCACCTTTCGCAGTAACGAAGTAACTCGAATAATATTCATATCGCTTCGGTCTATCGGGTAACTTGCTAATTATATAGGCCAAGTCTTTTACTTGTTCATCCCATATTATTTTTCCCTCTTCATTTCGTTGTTTTTTCGACAAGTAAACATAAGCCTTTGGATAAAGGCCCTTGATGCTTTCCGGAAATTCAAGTGCGATTTCGCTCGGTGTTTTTTCATTTGTGTTCCTATCCTCTCTATCGTCAGCCCTTATTTTATTCAGCAAACGACGCGCATTGGCCGATACAAATTCATTAGTAGGATGAATAGCATATTTGTAATAAGCAAGTTTATGTAAACTTATAAGTAGTTCTAACAGGTCTGATTGTTGTTCTTCGTCCCACTCTCCCCAATAGGGGTTGCTCACAACTCTCTTTAAAATATTAGGCTCTTTCAGAATTTCGTCAAGATGAAGAACCATTCTTTGCGCTTTATAAGTAGCGATTGCGGAATTGCTTTGTTGCTGTTTGGAATTTCTTACAACCGAGTCCTCGATTTCTTTGGCCCTCTTCATTATATTGTCTCCGTTAGCTAATGCTTTTATAGATGTTCTTCGGAACAGACAGCCCGGCAAGTCTCCTTTCTTGTCGGGCTGTTTTGTCTATTAAATTTTAATAGACGATTTAGATTTCAGGTCAACATATAACCGTTATATGTTGTCGGGTTAGCTGAACACTGAATCGGCAAGTTCAAATGCCTTTTCTACATCGTCATGATTAAGGGTCATATAGTGCTTCTCCATTGTGGCGTTGCTGTTTCCTACGGCGGCTCGTATTGCTTCTCTATTTATCCCCTCCGATGCAGCCAGAGAAACGAACGTCTTTTTACCCCAATGCGTACTAATGCAGCTATGAATGGGTTGCTGTCTTCCCCGGAACTGAATCATTCGGTTCAGCCCTGCCAGTTCGGCAAGTTCCTTCAGGTAGGTATTTATCTTCTGTTCGCTGATAAGTCGGACGGTCCCCCTATTGAGAATTTCTTGTGCGGTACTGCGAAGGGGGGCGATTACGGTTTTGCCGGTCTTTTCCTGTTCATACTGGAAGGAACCCTCACTCCCCGTTCGATCCTCTTTTGCCCATTCAAGCAGTCGCGACAAGTCCCCGACGCGCATTCCCGTTAGGCAAAGGATAAGAAAGAGGTCTCGGACATTGGCAAGCTTTGGGTTATCGGATAGATCGTAGTCGCGAAGTCTCTTGAATTCATCCGGATTCAACCGTTGCGGAATCGAATGTGGAGCCTTGACTTTAGGAACCCCCCGGAAATATTCGTTTGTCGTCAGTCCCCTATCAACGGCCCATGTCATGAACGTTTTCCACTTCGTTTCAATCTTCCCTATCGTGCTCTTGCCAAGTTGCGCGACCTCTTGCAGATACCGGCGGAACTCGTTTACAAACGACTGGTCCATTCCATCGAAGGAGAGAGTTCGGCCCCGCTTATTGCTGAAGGCTTCAAGATGGTTCTTCAACTGCCGATACGTTTTCTTTGTGTCTTCCTTGACGTTGCTTTCTTCTATCCAGTCTCGCACATAGTCAAGGAACGACTTCTCCCCGGTTGCCGTTGCGTCCCGGTTTATCAGTGCATCGTAACGGCTCTTCACTCGCTCCGGCGTCGGTTCGATCCGGTTGTTCCGCAAGTCAAGAAAGATGCCCGTAAGATCGGATTCGATCCGCGTAAGACGGTCGTTCACGGCCACTTCGTTGGCGGTGTTCCTCTTCATGCGTTGCGCCTTCGGATTCCAGTCTTTCGGATAAACGGAAATACCCGTGCCGAACCGAAGTTGTTCCCGCCCGATCCGGAGCCTTACCAGAACTACCGTTCTTGCCTTGTCTTTGGGCCGTGCCAAGTAGAACGAAACTTTATTCAGTCGTGCCATGTGTCCCCCGTATGTTGTACCGCTCGTTGTACAAATATACGTTATTCAGCGTAAATATCCGTTGCCTGCCGTTGCAATCAACGGCAGAATTCCTTTGAATTTGGAGATTTGAGCGGGAATTGAGATTACTTTATGAGACGTAAGGGGAAAAGGAGGTGGTCCCGGCAGGACTCGAACCTGCGACATCAGGTTTAGGAAACCTGCGTTCTATCCGACTGAACTACGGGACCGTGTGTGCGGCTCCATCTGCGGGAATGGCGGCCGGAACGTGGGGGGAATATACGGCAGGAAGGAAAATCTTCCATTTACTTTTGATTGCTCCCGTCGGCGTTCCGACCAAGCTTGCCGATGCGTTCTTTCGAGCCGACCCGTTGCGTCGTCGTTCCGTGGGCGATCTCCTTCTCTCCTTCCCGCACGGTAAAGCTGCAGAGGATACTCTTCCCTTCCACTCCGGTGATCCGCGCCTCGATCGTCACAATCGCTCCGACCGGTGCGGGGGCGGTGTGCGTGATCTCCACCGCCGATCCGACGGCATCCTCATCCGGCTCCAGAAAGGGAAGGATCGCACAGCGGGAGACGTACTCGGCATGTTCGACAATCGCAAAAGTGGCGTAGACCGAATGGATCTCGCAGTCGAAGAAGCGGGCGGTCATCTCCGGCATGACGCGGAGACGGATGGAGAAGGTGTGCCGGTCGGGAATCGGGTACACGAGGGAACGAGGATAAGTTCAAAATTCAAAAGGCAAAATTCAAAAAAGGGAAAGGGAGGCGGGGGTGTAATGAAAAATTCAAAAGGCTCCGCCGCGGCGGATTCAAAAAAGGAAAGTCGTTTTTCATTGTTCATTTTGAATTTGTACCACCCGCATCTCCACGCGCCGGTTCATCTCCCGTCCTTCCTCGGTGCTGTTGGCGGCAATCGGTTTCGTGTCGCCGTAGCCCTTCACCTCGATCTGCTTTGCCGGTATCCGGTTGCCGACCAGATAGGACTTCACGGCCTCGGCCCGCTCCAGCGAGAGGCGCATGTTCTCTTCGGGCCCCCCTTGATTATCCGTATGCCCTCCGATCTCGACACGCATATCCGGGTTGGCCCGCAGGAAGAGAACCACCCGGTCGAGATCGACCGTCGATTCCCGCTCCAGCGCGTTGCTTCCGGCATCGAAGAAGACCAGCAGACGGACCCACCCCTTCATCCCCTGCAACGTGTGGGTCATGTTGTATGTGCGATTCTCCGGCAACGTGGAGGGGACCGTGATCCGGCGGGAGTTGAAGAGGTATCCGGCTGCTGCTGCGGTCACCGCATAGTTTCCGTCGCGACGAAGGAGAACGGCATACTCTCCGGTCTCCGGCACGGTCTGCGTCCGTCCGATCAGGTTTCCGGTCCGCAGATCGCTCACCTCCACATCGGCAAAGACCGGTCGTCCGTCGCCGTTCTTCACCACTCCCCGCACCACCGCCGTCGGATCGATCGTCAGCGGCGGAAGATTCAGTTCGTAGAGATCGTATCCTCCCCGTCCTCCCGAGCGGTTCGATGCCAGGAACGTGTGGGAACCGTCCGGAGAGATCGACAGGGCGATATCATCGGCCGGGCCGTTGATCGGTCTGCCGAGATTCCGTGCGGGAGCGGCCGGAGCGAAGACGGTTTCCGGATCGATCGGAACAAAGTAGAGATCGAGGCCGCCAAGCCCCGGAAGTCCGTTCGAGGCGAAGTAGAGCGTTCGGTTGTCCGGAGCAATCCAGGGGGTCATCTCGTCGAAGACCGTGTTCACAAAGCGACCGGCGTTGATCGGCGGCTGCCACGATCCGTCCTGATCCCGCAACGCGATCCAGATATCCCGTCCGCCGAAGCCCCCCGGACGATCGCTGGAGAAGACCAGAACGCTCCCGTCGGCCGAAACACAGGGTTGCGAATCCCAGAAGGAACCGTTGATTCCCAGACCGAGGTTGCGCGGGATCATCCACGGGGTCCTCCCGTTATCGATGCCCCCCCGCAGTCCGGATTCCACGCGGTAGAGATCGCAATCGCCGAAGCCGTAGTCGCACCCGGTAAAGAACATCGTCTGCCCTCCCGGCATCAGAACCGGCATGCCGTTGCTCTGGTGATTGTTGACCTGCACGGCGAGTTCCGGCACGGTCCACCCCGTATCGGCGCGACGTGCCTGAAAAATACTGTGGGCTCCCTGTGCCCTGGAGTTCGCGGAAGTAAAGAAGAGAAGGGTGGTATCAAGCGACATCGCCGCGGCGAAATCGTCACGGGAGGAATTGAGCCGGACGAGATTGGTCAGGACCAGATCGTTCCGCAGCGGAGTCATCGACTCCGGAAGGACCGAGGGACGTTCCACCGTTCCGCCGGAACCGCCGCATCCGATGATCGAGGCGGCCACTCCGATGGCCAACATCATAACGCGGATATGCCCCCACAGGAACGCACAGCCTCCCCCTGCGGACATGTGTCCCCTCTCAGCCATACTCCCCGCTCCCCCGCCGTATCGGTTGTTCAATAAGATCATATGCCCGGGTAACATCCTGCGGTGCCTTCTCGCAGCATGGATGACAATATAACCAACACCTCCGTGGGAACTTACCCTCCGGATGTATTGAAGTTCTGCATCAGAACATACAGAAGCGGAGAGGAAAGCTCCCCTCCGCTTCTGAATGAACGTGTGAAAAAGATGTGAGGTTCCCTAAGCCGTCGCCATTGCCGCGTCTCCCTCGAATTCCGCATCGCCGAATCCAAGGACTGGATAAAAGATAAAGGGGAGGAACACCAAGCCGAGTCCGAAGCCGGCTCCTTTGCCGAATCTCTCTGCCAACTCGATATTGGCAAGAATACCGAAGATCAAGCTGAGACCGGGAATCAGCAACATGATCACCCACCAGACCGGCTTCTCAATGATCTCGACCAGAATAATCATGTTATAGATGGGTATAATAAAAGCCCATCCGGGCTGTCCCGCCTTGCTGAAGACCTTCCAGCCTCCGGCTATCCATGCAACAAAAAGAACAAGATAGAGAAACAGAAGACCGACTGAAAAATCATCCATAGAACCACCCCTGAGATGTGTTAGTGTTAATGGTTTCTACCGTTTCGGTGATCGACACCGGCCGACAAATTACACATCTTGACGAACATGAAATTCCTCTCCCGATGTTTTTCATGGTTTTATCGCAACCTGAGCTTTTTCCGTCCCTCGCTTCTCCAGCAATCCCGCCAGCACATACGCCCCGAACGCCGCAGCAAGCGAAATCAGATAGGGGTGCTCCGGCTTGAAGATATAAGCGGCCAGTATCCAGACCACCAATCCGGTCAGCAGGGCGGCCACCGCACTCCGTCCCCCGCCGAACTTTCCGAAGAGTCCGAAGAGAACCACCACGAAGATGCCGGCACTGCCGAAGGAGGAGGCCTCCTCGACAAGGTCATGCACCCCCTGCGCGTGGATCGCCAGGACGTAGGCGATCACCCCGAAGACCGCCACACCGATGCGGGCAACCTGCACCTTCCGTCGCTCGGTCATTCCCGGTCGCAGAGGGACGATCAGGTTGTGGGAGATCAGCGAGGAGGCGACCAGCAGGGCGCTGTCGACGGTGGAGAGGATGGCCGAGACGAGCGCTCCGGCAAAGAGGGCGTAGAGGATGCCGGGAAGATAGCGCTGCGCGATCATCGGCAGCAGATGCTCCGGATCGGCCAGACCGGGCATCACCGTTGCGCCGACCAGACCGATCGTTACCGGTATCATGCCGAAGAGAAGATAGACTCCTCCGGCCATCAGCGAGGAACGCCGGGCGACCTGCGGGGAACGGGCGGCGATCACCCGCGAGACCAGCTCGGCCGCCATCAGCGAGCCGCAGACCGGAATCGCCCACTGTTCCACAAGGCCGAGAATTCCT
>CBFGQN010000173.1:0-7661 GCA_965650895.1 uncultured Ignavibacteria bacterium
TCCCTTCTGTCGTACAGGTCCCTCCATGCCTGAGCCGAAGGTTCGAAAAAAAATCACTACACACACACGTACTCACTACGAGGAGCAAAAGCAATGAGATCTCTCTCTGCATTCCGCCGGCTGCTGACCCTCCTGTCGCTTATTCTGATTCCGACCACAATTCCGCTGAAAGGACAACACCGGGAGACATTCCACATCTGCGGTGACGAAGAGGAGATCGGATCCGGTCTGCCCCCCGGCGAGATCGGTCTGGTCGACCGGTTTAACAGGCCGTGGCGGGCAACCGAGCAGATGATCAAGCATCAGTCACACTCCTCCCGCTCCCCGCAGGTCGACGATGCCTGCAGTCCGTTCCGCGTCGATTTCGAGGATGTCATCCTCGGCAATGGAATCGGCTTCGATGATCGGACGGAGATCGACCATCCGGTGCTCGGCAGGACAACGCTCGGAGCTCTGCGGCGCAGGACGGTCTGTGAAGTCCTTGCCTATGTCGCCGGGACGATTGTCGTCCGGGGGACTCCGGACATTATCGTCAGGGGATCGCAGACCGACGGAAGCGGATTCCTTGCGGCGGCCGGTCCTTTCTTCATCAACACCGTCAACGGATATACCGGGGGGACGCTGTTCGATCATATCACCGCCGGGGTCGACCCGACTCCGGCACCGGGGAGTTATGACGGTATGATTATTGTGGACTTCGGTTTTTCCTACCACGAGGACTGGAGCACCGATCCGGGAAATCGTCTCGATCTCTACTCGATCATGCTCCACGAAGTGACCCACGCCCTCGGTTTCCTTTCGCTGACCGCTCCCGATGGATCAAGCCGGATCGGCGGCGGGTATTCCCTGTTCGACAAGCATCTGTACGAGGATCGGATCGGCAATCTGATCGATCCGGTCACGCTGGCATTCCGGGGCACCCCGGCCACTATCCTCTCCAACGCGGTCTACTATCAGGGAGAACGGTGCGGCGATCCAAGCCCGGTCTACTCTCCCGATCCCTATCGACAGGGGAGCAGCATGAGCCATTTTGATCCCTATCGTTCGGGTGTCCGGTACGTGATGCGGCCGGCAACCGGCGGAGGGGCGGACCGGCGCTATACGACCGAGGAGTTGAATGTTTTCTGCGAAATGGGATATGAATTGCAGGGAGGTGTCTGCAACAGTTGCGCTCCCCGGGGTGTGGATGATTTCGGATCGACCGATCAGGGTGCGGAAATCTGTCTGGATGTGCTGGCGAACGATCTGAATCCGGATGGCGGACCGATCTTCATCGATCCGAACTCGGTCCGCATCCGTTCGGGAGGGGGGAGTTTCCGGATAGAGGACGAGAAGCTGTGCTACACTCCTTCGGCTTCGTTCTACGGACTGGCGGTGCTTGTCTACGCCCCATGGAACGGGGAACGGGTCGGGAGCGAGGCCCGTGTCTATATCAACGTAAAACGACCGAGTTCTCCTCCCTTCTCCAGACGGGAATATCTGCGATGGTACTTCGGCGATAACGCCGGCATCAGCTTTGTCAACGGGAGTCCCGAACCGCTGACCGACGGCGCTCTGATAACGCACGAGGGATGCGCCACATATTCCGATCCGTTTACCGGAGATCTGTTGTTCTATACTGATGGTATCACCGTGTGGGACCGGACCCACACACCGATGCCGAACGGTACGGAACTGCTGGGTGAGCACAGCAGCACACAGTCTGTGGTGATCATCCCCGAGCCGTGCGATCCGTGCGGGGGAACACCGTGCGGCAACCGATACTATCTTGCCACAGCTCACACTCCGACAACCGGACCTGACGGAAATCCGGTCTTTGGAGTCCGCTACTCGATTGTCGATATGAGACTGAATGAGGGCAAGGGGGATGTGGTGGAAAAGAACGTGGTGGTTCTCCCTTACGGTCCGGAAAAGCTTGTCGCCGCCCGACATGGTAACGGTCGGGATTACTGGCTGCTGACGCATGAAATCGGTACCGATGCCTTCCTCGCGTTCCCGGTTACGCCGTCGGGGATCGGAGACCCGGTTGTCTCGCATGTCGGCACGGTCTATCAATTTCATCTCGATTCGGTCTACAGTATCCGATCAGGCATCGGATATCTGAAGGTCTCTCCTGACGGAACGAAAGTCGGGGCGGCCAATACCTATGTCTTCGGTGGTGGAGACTATTGGGAATCGAATGTCGAGTTGTTCGATTTCGACAACCGGACCGGCCTCCTTTCCAACGCTCGAACGCTCCTGCAGGTGCAGCAGGGACAGTTCTACGGCCTCTCCTTTTCTCCCGACAGTAAACTGCTCTATGCCGCCAGATATGAGATTGATGATAACATGTTCCAGTGGAATCTGGATGCGGGGGACGGGACTCTTCAGGACATTCTGGCATCGACAACGACATTCGTTCTTCCCCGTTACGTCCGCATCGGTGCCTTGCAGATCGGCCCGGATGATCGCATCTATTTCAACCTCGTCAATGAATCTCTTCTGGGAGTCATCGAAGAGCCGAATGTTCCCGGAACCGGATGCAATCTGGTTCTGGAAGCCACTCATCTGGAAAACAGGGTGAGCCGTTATGGTCTGCCGAACAACATCGATTCCGATCCCGTCCGCGACAGTGCCGGGTCCGGTTCCGAGGGGGGAATCCGTCTGGTGAAAAGTCTGGAGAACGAGCACGTGCGGTACGGCGATACTCTCTTCTACACGATCCGTGTCTGCAACGACATGCCGTGTGATGCCGTCGATGTGATGATCGAGGACATCCTTCCGGACGGTGTCGAGTACATCGACGGGTTCAGCGATTATCCCCGCCACACGTTCCCGGTGATCGCCTCCGGTCAGTGTGTATCGGTGACGCTTCGGGCTGTTGCGGGGAACCGGATCCCGCCGGCCACAACGGTCACCAACTGTGCGGAGATCGTCGGTCTCGCTCCCGATCCCGGCCAGATCCGATACGACAGTAACTGTGCGGACTTTACCATTTTCGGGACCGACATCGGAATCGTCAAGATGACCGAGGCGGATACGGTTCGCACCGGCGAGGAGTTCGACTATACGATTACGGTCGTGAACTACGGTCCGGAGGATGGGGAGGATGTGATCGTAGAGGAATTGCTCCCCTCGGGACTTCGCTACAAGCGTCACCGCCTCTCCGATCCCGATGCCGACTACGATCCGGTTTCCGGTCTTCTCAGCATCCCTCGGCTTCCGATTGGAAAGAGCGTAGAGTTGATCCTCACGTGTGAGGCGAACGGCAGTCAGGCCGGTACGATTCTCAACTGTGCGTCACTTGTCGACGGGAAGCCGGGAGACCTGGATCTGACCAACAACAGGTCGTGTGCTCCGGTCTTTGTCGGCTCTCCGGTTCTCACGCTGGCAAAGGAGGCGTTAACTCCCGCACCTCGATATGGAGGAGAGGTGATCTATCGGATCAGCATCGGAAACGAGGGAAATCTGGATATGCGGAACGTGGTGATTCGCGAAGCGATTCCGGCCGGGTTGACCTGGGTGCGTCACACGATTTCCGATCCCGATGCCGACTACGATCCGGTCACCGGACTGTTGACGATTCCCTCCCTTGCAGTCGGGGAGCGAGTGGAGATGGAACTGGTCTGTCTGCTGGATGAGGAGGGAGACCGGCCGACGATCACCAACTGTGTGGAGGGAATCAGTGCCGAGGGGGTCGATCCCGGGACGCTCGGTGCCGCATGTGCCGACATCACTCCCCGCTGGTGTAACCAGCCGGATGTGACCGTCAGGACGCGAATTGATCGCGACATCATCGCTCCGCTCGATCGGCCGTTTGTTGTGCCGGTGATATTGGAGGATGACATTTCCGCCGAGCCTCTCTCACAGTTGAATCTGGAATTGCGATTCGATTCCCGCCTTCTGCAACTGATCAACGGAACGGATGCCCCTTCGTTGCTGAAGGGGACGTTGCTGGAAGGATGGACGCTCCGTTCTTCCTCTCTCTCCGGAGGAACATATCGGGTCGAACTGACCTCTCCTGTCGGGACGACGTCGATCAACGGGACGGGACCGCTGCTTAATCCGCAATTCCGGATGTACCTCGGCAGAACCGATTCGTCCGAGCTTTCCTTCTCGATTCTGGCTCCGGACAATCGCTGCCTTCTCTTTCTGTCGGAGACGGGACTGGTCCGGCTCGATTCGCTCTGCGGACTCAGCGACCGGCTGCTGGAGATATCGCTGCTGAAGTACGGGCTGGAGCCGCTTCATCCCAACCCGGCCTATGAAGCCCCCACGATCAGCTTCACGCTTGGTCTGGACGGACCGACGCAGCTGACGCTCTTCGATCTTTCCGGGCGTCCCGTCGCCGTGCTGGTCGACCGGCACTTGACGGCCGGAACGTACAACCTGACGTGGGACGCCTCGGGGATTCCGGCCGGTATCTATATCTGCCGGATCGTCTCGGGAGACTGGTTCCAGCAGCGCGAATTTGTTCTGCTCAGATAGAGAACCTTCTCCGTCTTCCTTCTTCTCGTTATGTTCCGCCTCCGGTTTCCGGGGGCGGAATATTGTTTTTGTAGCGTAAGGCGTACTGCCATTACAATTACAGTCCGTTCCGCAAGAGAGAAAAATCTGCTATGCAACTTCGCTATGTTCCGGCATGGATGAAGCGTATGGCCTTCCGGAAGATGATGAATGAGCGACCGGAAACCACGGAGCTGACCGGGCCGGTTCGGATACCGGAAGAGGGGAAACCGATCAACAAACTACAGGAGCGGAAGATGGATGACCGGCTTCAACGGAACAAGGAGAATGCGATCGCTTTCTACGATCTGATGTTCAATCAGTGCAGACCGGCGGAAGCGATCGAGCAGTATGCGGGGGATGTCTACGTCCAGCACAATCCCCACGTAGGTGACGGCAAGGAGGCCTTCATAGAATATTTCGAGAGAATGGCCCGGGAATACCCGGGAAAACGGGTGACGTTCAAGCGGGCGATTGCCGAAGCGGAGTATGTGGTGCTCCACTGTCTGCAGGAATGGCCGGGTGATCAGGATTATGCGGGCATCGACATCTTCGGGTTTGATGCGAACGGGAAAATCGTCGAACACTGGGATGTGCTGCAAGTGATTCCCGATACGTCGGCGAACGGGAATACGATGTTCTGAATGATCGCCGACCGGTGAGCCGGAGAGAAGTCTCTCCGGGTTTGCAATGTGAGGCTATGTACAGACGCGACCTGATCGGTACGGAGCGGTGCTGATCCGTGTAAAACCCTCCCGAACGTCGTACTCCGCACCTTTCTTCGTTTCCCCTCACACACGCTCACATCGACTAACGGAGAATAAGTGCATATTGCCGTTGCACTGAAAGCCAAGAGCCGTTACCGAAGCATATCGCATGCGCGATTCGGAGGCGGCAATTTTTTCGACCCGCTTTCCGAACGCGATTCCATGGCTTTGATATGTAGTGCGGTATGATGGTTCTGCAGCCGTCGTGGATTCAGTGTGCCACGCATGAAACAGACCTCCCATTCGGGATGCTCCCGAGACCGCATTCTTCGATCCCTGCCTTTGACTCAGGATTTTCCGCAAGCGTGTCCATCATCAGAGATACCGGTGTTTGCCGGTTACTCTCGCATCATCATATACCTAAGGTATGACAGTATTTCAGGAGCTTGGACTTTCCAAGCAAATTCTTAGTGGTGTCCGGGATGCCGGCTACACCACCCCAACCCCCATCCAGTCGGCGGCGATTCCGATTCTGATCGAAGGACATGACCTGACCGGTTGCGCCCAGACCGGGACGGGGAAGACCGCATCGTTTGTTCTGCCGATGCTCGAGCGGCTTCTGACGAAGCCCTCCGGCTCGAAGCGGACTCCGGTCCGTGCACTTGTTGTGGTTCCGACACGCGAGCTTGCCCTGCAGGTGGAGACGTCGGTCCGGACCTACGGCAAGGGGACCGGTCTGCGGAGCATCGCCGTTTACGGCGGTGTCGGTATGGAGCCGCAGTACAGAGCATTCCGTCAGGGCGTCGACATTGTGATCGCAACGCCGGGACGTCTGCTTGACCATCTGAACCGTCGCAGCCTCGACCTTTCGCGGGTTGAGATGCTGATTCTGGACGAGGCCGACCGGATGTTTGATATGGGATTCATCAACGACATCAAGAAGATCGTTGCGACGATTCCCGAAGAGCGGCAGACGGTTCTCTTCTCGGCGACGATGCCGAAGGAGATTCAGCATCTGGCCGCGAGCATTCAGCGGAATCCGAAGCTGGTGGAGATCGGCGAGCGGAGAAATCCGGCGCAGACGGTGGAGCAGCACATCTTTGCCGTATCGCAGGAGAAGAAGGTCGATCTGTTGCTTCACCTGCTCCGAAGCGAACCGGTGGAGAGCGTTCTGGTCTTTACCCGGACGAAACACCGGGCCGACAAGATCGCCAGTCGATTGAACAAGGAGAAGATCCGGTCGGTCGCCATTCACTCGAACCGCTCGCAGAGTCAGCGTCAGCAGGCGCTGGCCGGATTCAGAAGCGGGAAGTTCCAGGTGATGGTCGCCACCGACATCGCCGCACGCGGCATCGATGTCGACGGTATCTCACACGTTATCAACTTCGACACGCCCCGGTCTCCGGAGGACTACATTCACCGGATCGGCCGCACCGGACGTGCCGAGTCGACCGGCGATGCGATGACCTTTGTGGCGCAGGATGAACTTGGAGCGCTCCGGTCGATTGAAAAATTGACCGGCAAGCGTATCAACCGGCAGACGATTGAAGGACTGACCGGAGAGTTCGGTGGAAGAGAGGAACGATCAAACAGGTCATCGGCAGGATCCTACGGCAGCGGCCGTTCTTCCAATGGCCATTCTTCTAATGGACATTCTTCCAATGGCCGTTCTTCCAATAGCGGATCTTCAAACGGAGGTTCGTCGAAACCGGTTCGCCGGAAGGGGGGACGGAAGGAAGCCGCATGGAACACGGAAACCGAACGGTCCGGCTCGGGAGGAGAGATGGAGTGGGGAGCCTTCCCAGCGAACGGCGCCTCTTCCAAATCATCCCGCCGCAACGGGGAACAACGTAAATTCTCCGACGGATCGGCCTCGGACAGCGGCCGCAACGGGAAACGTTCCGGATCGGGGAAAAAGGGGTATCGCAAGACGTTCGGCGGGAAGGTAGGATAGGAGCTGTGGGCAATGAGCAGTCAGCTTTGCGCCTTTGCTCTTTGCGCCCTTCGCGTGATTCTGTCGGGACAGGGGGAACAGTGGGAGGTCAGCAGTCAGCTTTGAGTTGATTGTTTTGCAAGGGGAGTTCTCCGCTTGACGGATGTAAGATGAAGAGAAGGGATCGGCCGGACAGGTCGGTCCCTTCGTCGTTTCGGGTGGAACAGGTATTTCAAGTCAACCGGATCTGTCCCCGCACCGTTGTCTGCGTTCTTTGTGTCGCACCTCGCCGGTTCCGTTTCTCTCTTCCATCTGTTGGAACCTGTCGCGAATTTTGTCTATCCTTGTCCTGATATAATCACTGCAGGAATATGAGGACGAGAGATGCCATGGCCTCTTTGTACAAACAGTTGGTTGCGACCGAAGATGTGCGGATCTGCACATACGAACTTGATCCGCTGGAGAGGGGAGAGCGGCACTATCATACCTCCGTCGCGGAATATCTGGTCTCTCTGAGCGGAACTCTCGAAGTTCAT
>CBFGQN010000174.1:0-7661 GCA_965650895.1 uncultured Ignavibacteria bacterium
ATATGGTTTTATCGTTACGGTCAAAAAGTAGCTGAGGACAATATCCGTGACGGCGACAATCTGCACTACGATAATAATATATCGTGGCGTTTAGTGGATAACACCAAGGATGACTATGTCATAGCCATTCGCCATGGCAGAGAACGTGATTTGGTCTATGGATATGTAATGAGTGGAACAACCATTATTCGCTCACCAAGATGGCGTGATCTTACTCCAGGACCTACGAGAGTCAGTATCGAATGGCCAAGTAGTAGTTCGATCAGTATCGATAAGCGAGGTATCTTCAGACTTAATCGGCAAACAAATCAATGGCACTGTGAACCTGGTCCTAATGCCAGTTGTGAAGGAGGCCAGCTACAGTTATAGCATGTTGTTGGCTAATGCGGCTGGACTACTATCCTTATAATACTGGATAGTAGTCCAGTCCGTTTGCAAATCCCTATGCTGAAATGTGAATACTTCAGACGCTTTTCTACCGGATTCATGTGTTCAGTTCTCCCGTCCTTACCAACTCTTCTCCAAGTCGGTGAGCAAGATTCCTGTAGATCATCGCGCCGATATCGGGACGGAGCCGGACGAGGTTGTCGAGGTCCTCACGTCGGAGCGTCGCCACACTCAGATCGCTTGTCGCAACGGCGGTTGCCGAGTGACGGATGCCGGTAAGCGTCGAGACGTCGGCCAGCGTCCCCCCTTCGGCCTCGTGCGTTCGGGCCGAACCGTTCCGCATCTCCTCGACGATTCCGTCCAGCACAAGAAAGATGCGATCGCTCTCCTCTCCTTCACTGAAGAGAACATCCCCCTGCCGGTAATGGTGCATTGTGCAGTAGGATGCCAGACGACGTTGCTGCTCCAGATTCATTCCGTCGAAGAGATCGCGTCGGTCCACAGCTTCCAGAATCTGCGGCGGGATGTTCTCGGAGGCGAAACTCCGGACGACGATATCGGCGATCTTCTGCGATTCCGGTATCAGCACATCCTGCTCGGTGTTGAGCGGAACGAAGATTCGGACCATCTTCACGATGTCCAGTCGCTCGACATCCTGGAAGACCATGGCCGGTATATAGGCTGCCGGGTGGAACCCGAGTTCAAGAAGCGTCCGCTGCATTCTGGGGGCGTATGCGCTGACGTTGATGTCGATGAAGCACATCCCGAGTTCGTGTTCGGCCATGTGGAGGAAGTGAGAGAGGAGGGGATGGATTACCTCGTCATCCAATGCGATCAGCTCGAAGATGTGAATGTCCTTATCGATCTCATCGACCGTGTAGCCGATCGCCCCCATGATGACGTCTCCACGTTTTGCCAGCAGATAACGGGAGTTTGTCGACTGAAGTTTGAAGAAGCCGTAGTGAAGCCGCAGTGCGCCGAAGACCTGACGGTGTCGTGTGCGGCCCCGGGCGATCCGCAGAAGATCGGCGTACCCTGCGGTCGTCATCGTCGACATCTCGTACTCCTCTCCGGCCGGGTAGGGGGGAGCGCTGTCGTCGACGATGGCGAAGGGGTGGATGCCGCAGTTCTTCATCACCTGGTTGGCCAGTTGCCACGCCTCGGGAATGATGCGCGGATGGTTCCGCCGCAACTCCAGAGCCGGACCGAAGTGCCGCGCCAGGAATATGATGTTCTCCCGCTCGCCGTTGAGTACTTTCGAGGGGAGATACCCGACGACCGAGAAGTCGTGGGAGACGGCGATCTTCGTCGAGCGGGGATGAACGATCCGGGCATCGACCACGCCGACGTGAATCCGGTCCCTGACCTGCTCGATTCTCCCCTCCATCAACTTGTTCCCCAGACCCAGTCCCTGCGCATCGGGGTGGACCACAAGCCGACCGAACTCGGCGGTCAGATCGCTGTAGGCTCCGCGCTCGGCCAGAACCGAAGCCGAGCCGTAGATCCGTCCGGTCTCCCGGTCCTCGGCGACAACGATGACCGTATCGTCGGCGAAGATCAGTTTCTTCACCTGGGTCGGGTCGTAGAATTTCTTGTAGGGATAGTCCTCGCCGTAGACCGAGTGAAAGAGTTCGCTGACTGCTTCGGCATCTTTCTCGATCGCTTCTCGAACGACAATGTCGGCCATGAATATTCCGGTTTTCAGTGGAAATTTCGGGATCGATTCGTTGTATCGGCGGAATGTACGATTGCCGGTTGCAAAATCCGAATGGGTGAGCGCCGCAGAGGTGACGAAAAGAATCGGAACGGTTGCGCAGCGGGAAAACCTTCGTAATTTACCGGTCGCTGTATGTACAACAATCTGGTATCAATAACATGGCACGTCGGTTTGTTTCAAACAGGGATGAAACGGTCAGGATGTTCGAGAACAATTTCATGGAGTTCTTCTCGCACATCCATCCCTCAACTCCGGTCATTGTCTTTCTGCCGATCACCATCTGGATGATCTGGCTGGCTGCCGCGGTCAACGAATTGTCGGCTCTGACGATTACCGGACTCTTCTTTCTCGGTCTCTTTTTCTGGACCTTTATCGAGTATGTCCTTCATCGTTTTGTCTTCCACTATCAGCCGAAGACCGGATGGGGAAAACGTCTGCACTTTATTCTGCACGGCGTTCATCACGACTACCCGCAGGACTCCACACGGCTGGTGATGACGCCGACGGTCAGTCTGCCGCTGGCCGCCTTCTTCTACGGCGTCTTCTGGCTGGCATTCGGTTTCGAGCACGTCAACGGCATCTTTGCCGGCATGGCGTTCGGGTATATGTGCTATGATCTTGTCCACTATGCCACGCATCACTTCAAGCTGAACAAGGGAGTCGGCAAGTGGCTGCGGCAGTATCATATGCGCCATCACTATCAGGACGAGGCGACGAAATACGGAGTCAGCGTTCCGCTGTGGGATTACGTTTTCGGTACCGTGGAGCGGGGAAGAAAGGAAGAGGAGTAGGGGGGGGCATATCGGGTACATAAAGAAGGGCGTTGCCGGGATCGGCGACGCCCTTTCGGTAACGACATCACGATCTTGCACTCAAAGCATCACGCAAAGGGCGCAAAGAGCGGAGGCGCAAAGCCGGGCCTCTCAACTATTGAACCGCCAACCATTCAACTACCTAACGCTTTTTCCGCAACGCCATCACGATCTTCCACTCCTCCGGCCGTACCGGTTGCACCGAGAGACGGGAACCCCGCTGCGTTACCATCATCTCTTCCAGTCCCGGCGTCCGTTTCAGTTGGGCAAGAGGAATCGGCTCGTCGAATTTGCCGACGAACTTCACATCGACCATCATCCAGCGCGGGTTGTCGGTTGAGGATTTCGGATCGAAGTGATCCTCCTCCGGATCGAACTGCGTGTGGTCCGGGTAGCCCGATTTGACGATCTCCATCACTCCCGCAATACCGGGAGGTTCGGCGTTCGAGTTGTAGAAGAAGGCCAGGTCGCCCGGCTTCATATCGTCCCGCATGAAGTTGCGGGCCTGATAGTTCCGGACACCGTCCCAGAATGTCGTCACGTCACGTTCAAGATCATCGATCGAATAGCAGTCGGGCTCCGACTTCAGGAGCCAGTAGCGTTTTGCAGGCATGGTTGTCGGTTTGTTGGTCTTCCTTCGTTTGTTGCAAATGGGTGGAGGCAAAGATGGAAAATGCGGGTGAGCGTCGGATGTTATGAATCGGCAACTCCGGAGCCGTTTCACCTCATCCCGTCGGCAGCCGCCGACACTACATGTTCTTGCGCATCTTCCAGTGCGGGATCGTGACTTCCTCGAAACGCTCGTCGTAACGTTCATAGCCGAGCCGCTCATAAAACGGAACGGCCGTCTCACGGGCGTGCATCGTCATCATCGTGAAGCCGAGGGAACGGGCGAACTCTTCGGAGAAGTTGACCAGAGCAGTGCCGACTCCTCCACGCTGCAGGTCGGGACGGACCGCAACCTGTCTCATTCGGACGATCTGTTCCCCTTCGGGGGTCAGGATCAGACAGCCGAGCAGATTCCCTTCCTCGTCGTAGCAGGCAAGATGGAAATCGTGCGCTTCGGCTCCGAGACCTTCGGGTGAGAAGGTCAGTCCCAACGGCCTGCGCAACACTTCGTCCCGCAGCGCAACGGTCTCTTCGTACTCGGGTCCGCCGTGCAGGACCTCACGGCAAATCGTATGTCGAACTGTACTTTCCACGCCTGATTGCAGATGTCGGAGTTCAGACTTCGGTCTTCTTCTTATTTTCTCCGATAATACCGAACACAAGGAAGATGAACAATGGCAGATACACTTACTGAGAACTCAACGCCCCTTTCTCTCTCTCCGGAGATTATCGATTCCTACGAGTCGGTGATCGGTCTGGAGGTCCACGCCCAGCTCCTGACCAGGTCCAAGGCGTTTTCCGGAGCGGCCGTCGAATTCGGTCCGTCGCCGAACACGAACACCGATCCGATCATTCTCGGTCACCCGGGGACGCTCCCGACGGTCAACCGGGAACTGATCGACATGACCGTCCGGATGGGGCTTGCGACCAACTGTGAGATTCGCCGGTTCAGCACATTCTCCCGGAAGAACTACTTCTATCCCGATCTCCCGAAGGGATACCAGATCTCCCAGTACGAGGATCCGATCTGTCACGACGGATGGGTGGAGATCGAACTTCCCGACGGTTCGATAAAGCGAATCGGCGTCACCAGAATCCACATGGAGGAAGACTCCGGCAAATCGATCCACGATCTTCTGCCGAGCGAGTCGCTGGTCGATCTGAACCGGGCCGGGACGCCGTTGATCGAGATCGTTTCGGAACCGGACATCAGATCATCCGAGGAGGCCTATCTCTACCTGACACAGATCAAAAGTATCGTCACCTGGCTCGGCATCTGTTCCGGCAATATGGAGGAGGGGGCGCTCCGCTGCGACGCGAACGTCTCGGTCAGGAAGAAGGGGGCCGAAGCGTTCGGGACGAAGACGGAGGTGAAGAACATGAACTCGTTCCGGGGTGTGGAGAAGGCGATCGAGTACGAAATCCTCCGGCAGATCGAATTGATCGAGTCGGGAGGTCGGGTGGTGCAGGAGACGATGCTCTGGGATGCGAATCTTCGCCGGACCAGAGCGATGCGCTCGAAGGAGATGGCCCACGACTATCGCTACTTCCCGGAACCGGACCTGCCGCCGGTGATCGTGACCGACGAGCGGATCGAGGAGATCAGAAGCACATTGCCGGAGCTTGCGGTCGGACGGAAGAAGAGGTTTGTGGAGGAGTACGGCATTCCGGCGTACGATGCGGGAGTGCTGACCGACTCGCGGGAGATTGCAGACTACTTTGAGGAGGCGATTGCCCATCTGCCGACCAAAGGGGAAGATCGGTTCAAGGGGATCAGCAACCTGATGATGTCCGAAGTCCTGCGGGAGCTTTCCGAGCGGAAGATCGGCATCGACAAGTTTTCAATCGATCCGAAGCGAATTGCCGAGCTTGTGGAGATGTTCGCAAGCGACGCCATCTCCTCAAGAAACATGAAGGATATCTTTGCCGAGATGCTCCTCTCGGAGAAATCGCCGAAACGGATCAGCGAGGAGAAGGGCTTTGTGCAGGTGAGTGATGAAGGATTTATCGAGGAGACGATCGACGCGATCCTTGCGGAGAATGCCGATGCGGTGGAGCGGTATCGCGACGGAAAGACGAACCTGATCGGCTTCTTCGTCGGCGAAGCGATGAAGCGGACGAAGGGGAAGGCGAATCCGAAAATTGTGAATGAACTTCTGCGAAAGAAACTGGACGGAGGGGCGTAGTGAGCGTATGGAGGATCAAACATACCGTTGGTAGAACAGAGGGAGTTCTCGGTGTAGCAATCGTTTCGCTCCTTCTACTTGCCGGACTCCCCTCCATTGCCGTCGCGCAGGAGGATACGACGCGGGTTGAAACTCCTCCGCTTCCGAGAATAGAAGGGGGGACCGGTCAAATCTCCGGCTCGAACGATTTCGTGATGACCAAAAGTCCGACGAAGGCTCTTCTCTGGGCAATCATTCCCACCGGCGGACAGGTCTACACCGAGCAGTACTGGAAAGTCCCCGTCTTCCTGGTCCCGATCGGCGCTCTGGTCGGTCTCGGGGTCTACAATCACAACCGCTCGGTCGAGTACGACGACCAGTTGGCGACGCTGACGCGGGGGACGAGGGAATACGATCTGGCTCTGGCCAACCGTGAGCTGTTCCGGGACAACCGCGACCTGAGTCTGGTGATTGCCGGTGGAGTCTATCTCCTCTCCTTCATCGACGCCTACGTCGGCGCCCATCTGTACGATTTCGACGTGGACGACACGCTCAGCTCCATCGAGATCTATCCCGACTTCAGCCGGAACGGAGTAGGCATAGGATTGTGCGCCCGGTGGTAGGGGGGAAAACGACCGACGGTTTGCATCTCCTTTCTCCCCGCTACAGGATCATAGCGATGGAATCGTCACAGTTTCGTAAATTCGTCGCCGAACAGTACGGACGGGTGGAAGACGATTCCCCCCTTCTTCACACAGCACACGTTGACCCGACAGCATGAATCCAGAAGATTATCTGCCGCTTATCGTAATGATCCTGACCGGTCTCGGTTTCGGAGTGGTCTCGATCAAGGCCCACGAAATCCTCGGACCCCGCAGACCGAGCCGCGAGAAGGAAAGTACCTACGAATCGGGAATGGAGCCGGTCAAATCGGCACACGAGCGTTTTTCGGTCAAGTATTACCTGGTGGCCATGCTCTTTATCCTGTTCGATATCGAGGTGGTCTTCATGTTTCCCTGGGCAACGACGTTCCAGGAGTTCTTCAGCGAAGGGTTCGGAACCCTGGCGCTGCTGGCAATGTTGCTCTTTATCGTCACCCTTCTGTTCGGCTACATATATATTCTGAAGAAAGGAGCATTGAAATGGGACTGAATGAACAGTTGGAAAGGGACGGCTTCCTGACGACGACGGTGGAGGCCGCGATAAACTGGGCAAGAAAGAATTCCGTATGGCCGATGCCTCTCGGCATCAGTTGCTGCGCTATCGAGATGATGGCCTTTGCCGGTCCGAAGACCGACGTGGCCCGTTTCGGATCGGAGCGCTTCAGCTTCTCGCCGAGACAGTCGGACCTGTTGATCGTCGCCGGCACGGTGACATATAAAATGTCGTGGGTGGTCCGCAAGATCTACGACCAGATGCCCGATCCGAAGTGGGTCCTCTCGATGGGGGCCTGTGCAAGCTCCGGCGGGATGTTCCGGTCGTACTCGGTGGTTCAGGGGATCGACAGATTTGTTCCGGTCGACGTCTTCGTCGCCGGTTGTCCCCCGCATCCCGAGAATCTCGTCAAGGGACTGATGGCGATTCAGGAGAAGATCGGCAACTCGAAGGGACGGCTGATCGAGCGGGAGCGGGAGCCGATTGTGATCGGGGCGTAGAGCAGAAACGTAGTTCCGTCACGATATCAACAACATTCCGGAAACGCCGACGCACGGCAGCAAACGTGCGTCGGCGTTCGTTTATCCGTTCACACCTTTGCCGCACAAAGCACATGAGTATCTTTACATCACGCAGAAATGACGGTCCCTTTGATCGCCGATGCCGGGCAAAAACTCCCTGGAAAGCCGGTCATCGGTTTTTCATCAGAGGAGAGAAGGAGGGGGATCAGGAGGTGATCGAGGAGGTCTTCATCCACGATACGTACAAGATCCGGGAGATAAAAGAAGCGCCCGAGATTGTCTTCGATATCGGCGG
>CBFGQN010000175.1:0-7617 GCA_965650895.1 uncultured Ignavibacteria bacterium
TTGGCGCGGCAATCGGCGCTCACTCCCGGCTTCGGCAGCTCCTGCCCGACTGCGACGTCAACACACCGGCCGGTCTGACAGCCGCCCTTCGACGTGCGGCTCATCTGCGTCCCACACTTCTGATCGTCGACGATATACACCTTCTGGACACCGAGGCGGCTCATGAACTGATTGAACTGACCGATGCATTGCAGAACGAGCCGATCAGTGTCGTCTGTGCTGCCCGCCCCGGAAGCACACCGGCCTATACCGCGTTGTTCCACCAGCGTATGCGTTACGTTGAAATCGGTCCGCTGACACACGAGGATCTGCGGCAGCTTGTCCGCCGATGCTACGGAGACGATTTTGCCGACGATACTACCGTCGCCCGTATCTACGAGACAACGCAGGGAATCCCGCTGATCATCAGAGCGGCCATGGCCGAATGTCTCCATAAGGAGAGCGACAAACCTCTCTACCTCGTCCCTCCGGCCGTCCTCCCCCCCGGCTTCCATACGAAAGCCCGGCTGGCCTCGGAGGCACTGGTCTCCTGTCTGATGAGTGATCTGGATTCGGAAGCACGTCGGGGAACGGAAATCCTGGCCCTTCTCGGAGAAGTCTTTTCCATCGAAGCGGCCCGTAAGATTCTCGGGAACAGGGACGATCTGATCGATATCTATTTCGATAACCAGATCATCTCAACAGCCTCCGGCCAACCTCAGCCTCTGCTGGACGAAGGAAGAGCAAAGGAACAGCCCATAGCCTTTACCCACACATTGCTTCACCAGCACCTGGCCTCACAGTCCACCGGACATTTCGAGATTCTGCTGCAGACAATAGAGTCGGGCGCCCCTCTCTACTCCGTTTTCCCCCTCCTGCGGGTGGCCGAGGCTCCGAAGGAATATGCCGAGCGGGGACTCTATCTGCTGCTCGACTACACCGAACGGCTGGCCGACTCGGTGAACCGGGGACTGGGGACATCGGTCTACAACGGAGCGGTATCACTGTATGAACATCACGGATCGCAGTTGGCCGAAGAGGTACAACTCGATATCCGACTCAGCCTGCTGCAGCTGCGCCTGCAAATCACGGCTCACATCCCGGGTCATCCGGATTTCAACAGCACGCTTGATCAGTTTCAGGAATTGACCCAGGCCCCACATTCGGAGATGACCGCCCGACATCGGCTGGCGGCGCTGGAGTATACGACCTTCAGACTGGGGAACGACTGGGAAGAGGACCTGTTCACAACACTATACGAGGCCGAGGATCTCATCAGGGATTATCCGGCACTCCTTACCGGCAAGCGCTATCACCGTCTGCTGGGGGCGATTGCATCGGCAGCCCGAAGCCATCCGAACTCCAAAGTTCTGATCGCAATACGGGAACGTCTGGAGATCATGCTGAACGCACCCGCATCGGCATTTCCGCACTCGGCCCGCCGCAATGTGCTGACGTGGATCGCCGGATCTCTGCTGCCGATCTTCTCGTCGCCGGAAGAGTTGCTCGACCGACGTTATCTGGCCGCCCTGATCCGGGACGAGTTCGGAGAACATCCGAAGGAAGGACGATTCTCCACGATCTGGCCCCAGTTCCTCGAAGTCTCCGGCGACGTCATGGGAGCACGTGTCTGGCTGCAATCGACGATCAGCCAGCCTCTGAAAGGATATAATCTGCCGAGCGAGATAAGCCTGCGACTTCTGCTTCTCTCCTGCGATGCGGCTTTGGGACGTGATCTCAAACTGATCGAAGCCGAAGCTCTTCACCTGGTTGAGGAAGCCGAGGCCCTCTTCAGCGGACTGGCAAATGAAGGAGCACGGTTGCTGATCCGGACCTCGATCACCGGTTCGATTCTGTTGATCGGACTGCTGCGGGGAGCACCGGGATGGAGCCGGAAACTTGCCCGAACCCTTTGCGGAGAGGAGGCCAAGCAGGAGCTTGACCAGTACCTGCCGTTTGAGCGGGGGGCAATCGAGGGAGACAGGGAACGCATTGCCCGGCTCTTCAAGAAACGGGAAGCGCCTGAGGAATACGCCCGCTTCCTTGAAGGATTGTTCTATGACGAGTCCATCCCACTGGAAAAGGAACTCTCCGCACTCCTGAGCAAACCGGTCTTCCGCCGTCAGGATATTCTGCGTCTCCACGTGGCAATCGGTCTCGGACGCATTGCACAGAAGTCGGGACGACTGTCAACCCGGGTACTGAAGGCCCACGCACGATCGGGTGTGGAGCGGGGCCTCTCCTGGAGCGCAAGCCATACGCTCCCCGGCTATATGGAAGGACTGATAGGAGAACACCGCTCGCTCTTTACGCAGAGCGTTATAACGCAGTGGAACGATCTGCTGCTGCAGAAAAGACAAAGTATCGACAGCTCCTTGCTGTGGCCCGACGACAATGTGGAGATCGAGGATGACAGACTCCGCATCTCGATGATCGGAACGATCGGCTTCAGGGATACCGAGGGAAGTTTCCAACGCATCTCCGGCGCCCGTACCCGTCATGTGCTCGGCCTGCTGACCGCCTGCAAGCTCTCCGGACACAACTGCACACTTGAAGAGTTTCGCACCTATGCAACCGCAATGGAAGATTCCGACGAGGCGGCAAACTACCTCCGGATCATTCTCTCCCGTCTCCGCCGCCTTCTCGGTCAGGAGGCCATCGTTACCATAGAATCGGCCGCTCCCCGCTTCAATCTTGAACGGGTCCGCGTTGATGTGATCGAGGCGGATCGCCTTATCAAGGAAGGGATGGAAGCGGCCCATCGAAACCGGCCGAGGGAAGCCTACACCCTGACGAAAAAGGGACTCGAAGCGATCGGAGAGGAGATGGTCCTTCCGATGCTCTACGACGATATTTTCGAAACCGCACGCAGGGAATTCGAGATTCATGTGCGAACCGGCGTTCTGGCCGTAGCCGAACTGCTGATCAAGGAAAAAGATTATGAACTGCTGATTCGGCTGCTTCGCATTGCCGTCAAGGTGCTGCCGGAAGATGAAGAGATTGCCGAACTCCTTACCCAGCACCTCCGCTCCGACGGCCAATATATCGAGGCTCTGCGAACCGAGTCACGATCCCAGGAATCCTTTCCATCGTGACGCACTCCCCCCTGCTCTCTACATTTCGATTCATACTATATGAGTAACATGCAGGAAGCAGGACAAAGAGGAAAGACCTCCCGGCCCGAGCACAAAGGGATGTTCCCAACCGACAAACAGACCTCGGAACTCCCCTTTGTCGGTCGCCGGATGGAACTGCAGCGAATCCGGACATTTATCCAGGGGGCTCTGTCGTCCGATCGTCTTTCGATCTTCTGGATTCGCGGAGATGCCGGCATCGGCAAAAGTCGTCTGCTGGGCCAGGCGCTGGAGGGTATCGATCCCTCCATTATCGTCGTTCGGGCCCGCTTCTATCCCGATGCATCCAACGCGGTTATTCAGGTAATCGGCGAGGCAGTGGTGGAAGCGCGACGCCATTTCTTTCCGGAGGAGTCTCCCTCTGCACCGACAACCATCGCCGACCTGCTGGGGGCTACGCGCGTACTGGCCCGACGCCGACCGACGCTGTTGACGATCGAGGATCTCCACCTGATCGACAGTAAAGAGGCCGCCACGTTCTCGGCGTTTCTGCACGGACTGGAAGGGGAACCGATCGGGATGATCTGTACGACGCGACCGGAACTTGAGCCGGCCTACGGAGTAGCCCTCCCCTTTATCGTCGCCACCCAGGATATGCACTCCTTCAGTCGGGAGGATCTCTCCGATCTCGTTCTGGAACTTGACGCCGATCCGAACCGTTATCCGAATCTTATCGATCTGGTCTACGAGAAGACCCACGGCCATCCGCTGGCGATCTGGTCGATCTTCCGGGGAATCAACACCGAGTGCGCTTCGTCCGAAGAGAACCCAACGGCCGTCGTCCGTCGGCTTGCCGGGGAAACCACCCGAACGGTGGTTGCCGGGATGACCCGGGCCTTGAGCCGGGAGGAGCTCCGGGCCGCCGGCTACCTGGCCCTGCTCGGAGAGATCTTTGCGGTTCGGGCCGCCACATTCCTGATCGATGACGCGCCGGCCTTGCTCCGCCGACTGATGGATCACCGCATCATCACAACACAACTGGAGTATACGCCGCCGATCATCGGCACAACCGATGACAGCCCGCTGGTCTTTACCCATTCTCTCCTCCGTCAGCATCTGGCCGAACAAGCCCCCGAAGCCTACGAACGCCTGATGTCGGTGCTCGAATCCGAGGTCCCCCTGTATTCGATCGCCCCCTTTCTGCACGCACACAAGGGAAGGTTTCCCAGAGACCGGATCGACCTGCTGGAAGGATTTGTCTGGCAGTCGATCAGATGCGGCACCGAACTCCTGGACTCTCCTTACTGGAATCTGGGCATTGCCATCAACAAAGCGGCTCAGGATCAGGTCGAAGCCCATCGGGACATCCTGAGCGATGAAGAGTATCGCGATCTTCGCGTGGAGTTGCTTCTGCTGGAATGCGGCCTCTACAATGCGTTCGTCAACGCAGAAGCCTTCCGAAAACCGGCCGAAGAGTTGCTGGAACTGACCGCCTCTCCGTCGGACGAGGAAGAGGCGATACAACGGCTTCGTGCGCTGGAGTTCGCCATTTATCAGGGAGGTCATGCCTGGTCCTTCCAGACAGTCTCCGTTCTGGATGAAATGGAACGGGTCACCGAAGCCCATCCTTCGCTCCGGCTGCATGAAGTCTACCTTCATGTGCTGACCACCGTTGCCGGCGGCATCCGGGCATCCGGTTCGATCGAGATGACGCGCCGACTGCAAACACATCTGGATCAGATTCTGCAGGCGACCCGCACCGGTGAGGAAAAGGCATCCGAGGTCCGCCAGACCGCCCTCATCTGGATTGCCCCCAGCCTTCTGCCGATTTTCGACACCCCGGAAGAACTGGAAGACCGCTCCCGCCTTGCCGAGGAAATTCTCCGCGAATGCGGCGGAGCAAAACCGGTCGGCATGATGCTGACCGCATGGCCCAGATTCCTGGAGGCGACCGGTCGCTCCTCCGAAGCGGCTGATATTCTGGGTCGCTGGATGATGCCGAAACTGACCGGCTATGATCTTCCCCAACAGTTTGCTCTGCGCATGCTTGGTATGCTGGTTGAAGGGGAACGGGGGACACCCCTCCCGCAGATCGCCCAACAGGCAAAACATCTGATCGGAGAATTTCTTGAACTTCAATCCAACGGTGAGGAGGAGATATCCAGCTACGCCCATATCGCCGTCAGTACCCACCTGATTGTGATCGGAGTCATGCGTGGAGACCCGGGCTGGGGAATCACAACGGCCCGGGAGATTTGCGGCGACGATCCTTCGATCACTGCCTACATGCACTTCGAGCGGAGTGTGCTCGATCGCGACCTTGAGGCACTCAGGAAAATCGTCGAGCAACAGAGTTGTCCCGAACCGTTCCGGGAGATCGTCTCGGCCGCTCTTGATCTCTCTCCTCCCGACGAGGAGACCGGATCCCCTTCTCTGTTGGAGAAGACCCGAAAACTTCTGCTGGAACCGATTATTCGCCGGCAACATCTGCTGCGTATCCGCATCGTCATCAGTCTGCTGGAACTTGAGTCTCCGGCAATGAAGGATATGAAAGCTACTCTGGAGGAAGAGATCCGGCAGGCGATCACAAACGGACTGGAGTGGCTCTCCGGTTGTGATGCTCCCGGTTACCTCCCTCCGCTGGCCGCTCTTGCCGACACCTACCTGCAAAACGGTGAGAAGATATCGGAACAGAGAGAGAGCCGGAGCGAGGCCGGGTCGACAAACCGGAACCAACCGGAAGGGGAACCGGAAATCCGGTTGACCATGATCGGGAAGATCACAACCGTCCGGGAGGGGGAGAAACAGCAGGGGATCAGAGGAGGACGACAGCAACGTCTGGCCGGGTTGCTTGCGGCAAACGCATTGCAATCCATTCCTCTTTCACTGCACGACTTCCGCGAACTGGCAACCGAAATCGACGATCCGGACGAAAGTGCCAACTACTTGCGAATCCTTGTCGCACGGCTGCGCAAACGAATGGGGAACGACACGGTCATCACCGACGGGAAGTCGGCTCCGCGCTTCGATACCCGTCTGGTGGCAATCGATCTGCTCGATGGAGTACGATTGATCGAACAGGGACTCGCCGCGCTGGAGAACAACAACGGAGGAGGAGCCGTGCTGGCCCTTGGGAAGGTGGCCGATATGCTGGCCCAGGGAGATCTCTACCCGGAACTGGAAGGTGAGTTCTTTGAAGCCGCACGCAAAGAGTACGGAAAACGTCTGCGCGAGGCGATTCTCCTGACAATCGACTGGTTGCACCGGGACGGTGGAGAAGCCACCGGACGGAGATTACTTGAGAAGGGCCTGAAGGCCCTGCCGAACGATGCGGCACTGAAAAACCGCTTGTGACGCTATCGAAAGAGACCGGAATGTTCTGCTCATGCGAACTCCGTCACATCCGACCTGACGGCTCTATCACACAACAAGCAAAGCAGGGGGATGAACTCCCCCCCGCTTTCTCTTCTTCCCGGACTTCTCGCCCGGTATCTGTCGTCTTCCACTTAGTTTCTGTCCACCGCATACCATGCTCCTCCCACGCGAACAAGCGTCGTCGCTCCCCCCTGCGGGATCGTCATCCCCGTATCCGTTCCGTCGGTTGCAAGTCCGTTCAGCGTGATCCCCCCGGCCGTCGTGTTGACCACGTAGAGCATCTGACCGTCGACGCCTCCCGACGGAACCGAAAGCGTTCCGCCGGTTGCCTCGACGATCACCGCATCATCGCCGATCGTCCCCCCTCCCCCCACCGCTTGTACCTCTGCGACCAGAGCGCCGTCGGCAAGTTCCAGACCGACCCCGCCGGTGTGTGTGTTCCGGATCCGCACCGCCGATTCCCCGACACTGGTGTTTGCCACGTCCAGTCGCGCACCGGGCACGGTACCGATACCTGCGTTACCGTTTCTTCGCACCGTCATGAGCGATGTCGTTCCATCTGTCAATTCCAGAACATTGGCCGTACCGATTCCGTTTGTGTTGACCACACGCAATCCCCCGGTAGAGGAAGCGGAAGCGATAGTGGCAAAGCCGGTCTCGGTCACGCTGAAGAGATCGGCCGCCGCCCCGTTCGCCTCGACGGCAAAGCTTGATCCGCTGCCGTTGTTGTCGTCATCAATGTTCACCACAATGCTTCCGTTGCTCCGCAGATCCAGAGTCAGCGGTGCGACGATTCCCCCGGCGTTCAGCAGCTCACCTCCGTTCAGGTCAAGATCGCCGTTGATCTCCAGCACTTTCCCCCCGTCATCCCACAGAAGATCGGCACTCTGCGCCATGCCGCCGCTCCCCCCCGGATCGCCGAAGAGAAGTTGTTCGGCAACCAGACTGAAAGCAGGACCACCCGAAGAGAAGGTGATCGTTCCGGCAAAGCTGATGTCGGCGTTGACGATCTGGGGCGAAGAGGACTCGCTTAGCAGGAAGGAGGCTCCGGCAGTACCCGGGTCGGGAATCGTGAGGATGGTGTTCTGCGCCAGCGGATTCGATGTCTGCACCGTAACGGTATTTCCGCCGCCGTCGGCCGCATCATCGTCCAGCACAAGACGCTGGGAACGGAGATCACGATACTGAG
>CBFGQN010000176.1:0-7608 GCA_965650895.1 uncultured Ignavibacteria bacterium
ATTGAAAAGAAGTTCCTTCTATACGTTGCTTCTCCTGGCCGTTGCCTTTACGCTCTGGTCGTTTCGGGTGACGGAGTTCAGTCCGGCGGAGATCTACGAGGGATTTTTCGTCCGGGATGCTTTCAGCGATTTCCTTTCCGGACTCTGGCCGTTCAACTGGGAGATCCTCGGCGAGGTTGCCTGGCAGGCGCTGGTCACCATTCAGATCGCCTGGGTCGGCACGCTCCTCTCGCTGATCGTTGCCCTCCCCCTCTCGTTCATGGCCGCCCGCAATGCCGCTCCATCAATTCTGCTCGGACTGGCCACCAGATTCTTCTTCAACTTCGACCGTTCCATCGACGTGCTGATCGTCGCCCTGATCTTCGTCTCGGCCATCGGTCTCGGTCCTCTGGCCGGTACGCTCGCCATCGCTTTTCATTCGATCGGCTCGCTCGGCAAGCTCTTTACCGAGGCGATTGAGGCGACCGATCGCGGACCGATCGAGGCGCTTGAATCGGTCGGCGCAAACCGTGCGCAGGTTGTCCGCTGGGGAGTTGTTCCGCAGGTATTGCCCTATCTGATCTCCTACACTCTCTACCGACTCGAACTGAACATCCGCTCGGCAGTCGTTCTGGGCATTGTCGGCGCCGGAGGGATCGGCTTCCTCCTTCTGGACAATATCCGGCAGTTCCAGTATCACAACGTCTCGATGATCCTTGTCTTCATCATCTGTCTTGTGCTGGTCATCGACTGGGCTTCGGGGAGATTGAGACGGGGGGTGTAGAGAGTTCGTAGAGTGGAGAGTTGATAGAGTTCATAGAGTGTGAGAGTGTGGGGGTGCGAGAGTGTAGGAGTTGGAAGGGAGAGTTCGTAGAGTGAAGAGTTTATAGAGTTCATAGAGTGTGGGGGTGCGAGAGTGTATGAGTTGGAAGGAAAAGTCAGAGAGTGTGCTCACAACTCAAAGCTCAAAGCTCACAACTCAAAGCTCACAACTCAAAGCTCACAACTCAAAGCTCACAGCTCAAAGCTCACAGCTCAAAGCTCACAGCTCACAGCTCACAGCTCACAACTCAAAGCCCCCTCTACCCCCCGCATATCTCATGTACTCTCCTCAACTCCGGCGGACTTCCGAGCAGAATCAACAGATCATTTCCGAGCAGTGGCGTATCGGCCGAGGGGTTGGAGATGATCTCCTCTTCTCTTCGGATTGCCAGAAGAGTGACGCCGAAGTTTCTGCGCAGATCAAGTTCCGCCAGTGTCTTCCCGTCCGCTTCCGATCCGCTCTCAATCCGGATCGATTCGATCTCCACGTCCGGAAGATCCAGCGGAGCGGAGGGGCCGTTTCCGCTTGCCATGCTGCTCTTGCGCAGCATCTCATACCCTTCGGCCCGCACATTGTCGATGAATGCTTCGATCTCGTTCTTCGGCAGATGGTAGCAGGCCAGAACACGGGAGAAAATTTCAATCGACGTCTCGTACTCCTCCGGTATCACTTCATTTGCCCCAAGTTGATAGAGTTCCTCCACCTCCTTGACGAATCGCGTCCGGGCGATGATATACAGTCCGGGATTCATCTGCCGCGCTTCGGCGACGATCGAGCGGGTGGCGATCGGATCGGAGATGACCACAACGGCAACGCGCGCCTCCGGAATGCCGGCCCGCCTCAGCACTCCTTCCTGTGCGGCATCTCCGAAATAGATCGGTTCATCCTGTGCTCTCCCTTTGCGGACAAGTTCCCGGTTCAATTCTATAATGACATACTCTGCCTGTGCATGACGTGCTGCCCGGGCCACGTTCGATCCGTTCAATCCGTAGCCGACGATCACAATGTGATTTTCGAGAGAAGCGTGGGATTCCTCCGGCATCCCTTCACCCTTGCTCCCGAAGCTGAACCACGTCGGCGGACCGTTGCGGACAACCCTGTCGACAAGACGGGGAGCGGCGTTGATGACGAAAGGAGTGGCGGCCATCGAGAGGACGGAGACGGCGATGAAGATGCCGTAGAGTTCCTCGGAGATCAGTCCGTAGTCGACGCCGACTTTCGAGAGGATGAAGGAGAACTCGCCGATCTGGCTCAGACCCAGAGCGCTCAGCAGAATGACCCGGATGGAGAGACCAAGCGTTGCCGATGCGGCCGAGGCGGCGATAAACTTCAGGAGGAAGACGCCGAGCGTTCCGCCGATGATCAGCAGAGGATGCCGCAACAGCAACTCCGGGTTCAGCAACATGCCGACCGAGACGAAGAAGAGACTGGTGAAGGTGTCGCGGAAGGGGATGATCATGCTGAATGCCTGGTGGCTGTACTCCGATTCGGAGATGACCAGTCCGGCCAGAAACGCCCCGAGCGCAAGCGACAGACCGACCTGCGAGGTCAGCCAGGCCGTAGCGAAGCAGAGAAGAACCACCGAGAGGAGGAAAAGCTCCCGGCTTCGCGTATAGACCACAGCGTGCAACAGCCGGGGGACGATATATCGCGCCCCGACGAGGACCAGGGCAACGACGCCGACTCCCTTACCCAGCAGAAGAGCGATTTCCACCGGATCGGCTTCGGAGGGATCGGCCAGAATCGGGACGGCCAGCATCATCAGGACAATGATGATATCCTGGAAGATCAGAATTGCCAGAATCGTTCTCCCTTGGGGTGTCTCCAGTTCCGAACGATCCTGCAATGCCTTCAGGACGATGGCCGTACTGCTGAGGGCGACCAGAAAGCCGAGAAAAAGAGATCGGTTCAGAGGCAGGCCGAACAGAAGAGCCGGAATTGTTGCGGCGGCAATTGTTATCCCGACCTGCAACGCCCCTCCCAGAAGAACGGCCCGCTTCACTTTCCGCAGTCCTTTCAGCGAGAACTCGATGCCGATGGTAAACAGCAGAAGGATCACGCCGATCTCGGCAAGCGTCTCCACCTCCGCCTCGGCACTTACCAGTCCCAGTCCCCGAGGTCCGGCAAGAATTCCCGTCAGCAGAAATCCGACGATCCCCGGAATACCGAACCGATGGCACAGAAACAGGACGCCGATCGAGACGGCAAAAATGATCGTGATATCTGCAAGAAGAGGTATGTGCATTGTAGTGGCATTAACACCCGGTTGTGCTCTTCGGTTCGCCTACATCCCGGCGAAAGAGGAAGAAGATAACACAATCCGCTCGATTTCCTGCAAGCGAAGACCAAAGGCGGCCGCCGCCCCCTTCTGCGTCTGTGCAGGTGAGCCTGTGGTGAAGATGCGATCCTTCCCTTCCGAAGAGATCCTTCCCGGAGTCCGGAGCGTCCGCTCCAGCAGATGGTCAACCGGATCGAGGAGTCGGGTGGCCGGAAGAAACCGGGCAAATGCGGCGGTCGCCGCCGGGTAGTGGGTGCAGGCAAGGAGAAGCGTTCCGCTACGGCGAAGGGGATGAAGGATGCGGCCAAGCTCTGTGTCGAAAGTGCGTCCGTGATGCTCCCCCCGCTCGATCATCCCCGACAGAGGCTGGGCGATACGTCCCCGTACCCCGATCCCGCAGGCGGCAAGCTCCCGATGATAGATCCCCGAGCGGATGGTCCGCTCTCCACCGACGATACCGACCTGCTCGACTCCCGCCCGCTTTACGGTCTCGACTCCCGAATCGATAATGCCTGTGACCTTCGTTCCGGTATCTGACGGGAGGGAGGAAAGAACGGTCGACGCCGCGTTGCAGGCCACGACGACGTGATCGGCCCCCTGAATCTGAAGAAAAGAGACGGCATGAAACACACGAAGAAGAAGCTCGGTCCGGTCAAGCTTCCCGTAGGGGACCGAACCGGCATCGGAAAGATAGATCACCCCGGCGTCGGGCCGCTCGCGTTTCAGCCGCGAGTAAAAGCCGAGTCCGCCGATTCCCCAGTCAAGAACACCAAGCATGAAGTCAATGCAAAAGGAAAAATTCAAAATTCAAAAACGGAGGCCGTTTGTCCCGTCGCCCACCGGTGTATTTTTCATTTTGAACTTTGCCTTTCCCAGGTCGATTCAAAAGGAAGAATTCAAAATTCAAAAAGGGAAGCCGTTTGTCCTATCGCCCACCGGTGTATTTTTCATTTTGAATTTTGCCTTTCCCTCAGGGATACGTCAGCGGTTTCGTCTCCCCGATTTCCAGCGGTCCGGAGTCGAAGGCCAGCAGCCGGTGTGTCCAGCCGATATTCAGTACTTCTATGTTCCCGTCGGGGAACCGGCTCGACAGGTACCAGCGATATTCGTGTTCGGCCCGGGCCGGGTTGTATCGGACCATCCGTTTCCAGTCGGGATGGCTTACCAGGGCGGCCAGGTTGCGGGCGAACTCCGGGTGTCGGCGGCGTCCCAGACGGTGGCGTACCACCGAACGGAGGAACGCAAGGCTTTCCCGCATTCGCAGCGGAGCGGCCGCCATGTCGACGATCAGGATACGGCCTCCCGGCGCGAGAACCCGGCGAATCTCCTGCATGATCGGATCCCAGTCGAGGTAGCGGAAGGACATGAAGGAGAGGACCAGATCGAACGACTGATCTTCAAACGGGAGTCGGGGTTCGGTTATCTGCTCGAACCGCAGATTCCCGAGATGTTCGAACCGTTTGCGTCCCCGTCCGATCATCTCACCCGAAGCGTCGACTCCGACTCCGGTCTCCAGCTCAGGGGAAAGCTCCGCCAGCAACGCCCCGTTGCCGCAGCCGATGTCGAGAACCCGGAGCGGCTTTCCGCGGGAAATATGCTCCTTCAGCCACTTCCACTCATCTTCCCTGACGGTGATGTCGGCAAACGTCCTGTCGTAGAAGTCGGAGACGGCGTCGTAACCGGTATCCGGATTCCGTTCCTCCGGATCGAACGGGATCATCGGTTCCGGATCGGCAATTCCCGAATACTTGAGGACCGATCCGATCAGTCCGTGCGACTTCTTCCCTTTGATGCTGATGACATACAGAGGGGACTCTTCGTTGCCGGAGCGATCCCGCACGAAACGATCGGGAGAGCGGGAAAAACAGGTATACCAGTAGTAGCCGTACGTTCTGACCCCGAAGATCTGCGCAAAGAACCGGGCGAACCATCGGGAGGTCCGGCAGGCGTGGAAGAAGGCCCGGGCATTCGCAGCGAAGGGGATGGAGAGCGTCCGCCACTCGTGCGGACTGAACTGTTCCGGCCACTGTCGGGTGCCGAACATGATGCCGTAGACTCCGCTATGGCCGATAAAGTGGAGTTCATCGATCTTCTCTCCCTTCTCCTCAAGTCTCCGCATCGCCTCGGCGAACTCTCTCTTCGACTCCACTCTCTCGCACACCACCGACGCACCCTCTGCCTCTTTCTCCCGTGTCATGGTGCGGGCTGCCCGGGCGAATCCTTCTCCCCCTTCGCGATACAGTGTTGTGTAGCCGATCCAGATCATAGTGTGTGGCGAATGTGGAGAAGTTCGCAAAGCTTTCTCTGGCGGACAACAAAAAAGCGGGTGTTTCATGACCTCCGGAAGCTTTCCGGACAGTGTGGAAGAAGAAAAAGATCGGGCAATGTTCCGGAAATCCCGTTCCGAATGTCTGACCGATATCATGGTTGCAGAGATCGGCTCCCGATAACTTTGCATGTACGGGGATGTTCCTGCGCCGACCTGCACAGGCGCTGGTTTCGAGCGAAGGGGGTGAAGCCGTCGCCGTTTCGATCTATTCCCGCATTCGTCTACACACAACTATCCGTCGATGACGGAGGAACCGACAATGGTACATCGGGAAGTTACCGTCTCCGGCTTGTCGAACCGGGGAAACCGAAGCAGGACATCCCTCTTTGTCCGTATTCTGAACATGCTTGCACTCCTTGCCGTCGCCTTTACCAGCGGCGGCTGTCCGGAGGAGACCGTGGGGCCGGAGCCGGATGAGTTCGAATATCATGAGTACGCAATCGATTCGGTGACCGCACAGATCGGACCGGGCGGAGGGACGATCACGATGCCGGACGGCGGTGGGGTGATCTTTCAGGAAGGGGCGGTCTCGTCGAACAGGACGATTACCGTCAGGCGACTCGGGGGGGACCGGTATTTCGACGCGCCGAACCGGTGGATCTACGACATCGAAGGGGCCGACGGCGTGCGGATGGAGATCCGGTTTGTGACGCTGCCGGGACGGACCGTCGAGCAGATCGGTGTGCTTCTCTACAACCATGAAACGTTCGAATCGCAGGAACTGCCTTTCTCCTACGATCCGTCGAGCGGCGAGATCAATGTGATTGTTCCGGCGCAGCGGACGGTAAGCGTCGACAATCCGGCCTCCAAACGGGCGGAGTGGACCGGCACCCGGGTTGCAGCCGAGGTGGACGAACTGATCACGCCGGAATCGGAACTGGTACGGCTTCCGGTCCCCTACTATATGCAGGATTCCAGAACCTGCTGGGCGACGACCACGAAGATGCTCTCGGAGGCCTACAACTGGTCGCAGGCCGACCAGCATCCGATTCCGAAATTCCTGAAGGATCTGAGCACCGATCACGTGACCGGCATCAACCACGTCAAATACTGGTATCAGCTTCCCGGTCTGGTCGGTCGCGTAACCGGACAGAAGACCGAGGCCCGCTGGTACTGGCGTTCGGCTCCGGCCAGGATGCAGCTCGTCAAACTTCTCGACGACGGCATTCCGGTCTCGATGGCCTTGAATTTGCCGGATCACTCGATTCTCGTCATCGGCTACAAAAAGACAACGGGAACGTCCGGTCAGACCGACTACGAGTTCTTGATCCACGATCCGGAGGATGCCTCCCACATGAACGAATGGCAGAAGTGGAGCTGGTTCGAGGCCCGCAAGCCGACCCGCTACAGTTTCCAGCTTGTATGGGCCGTGCAGCCTCCTCCCGCCGACCGTCCGTTGCAGACCGTCGGCTTTCCGATGGGGGGCATCGGTTCGGTTCAGCTTCAGCAGGTGACGCGGGATTGTGACGGTGAGGAGAAGACGAGAATCAACGGACAGATCGGTTACGCCAACACCGCATCGAACGGGTACGAGTGGAAGGATATTGGTGGAAAATCGGTATCGGTGGTGTCGGGGACCACGACGCATCTGGCCCTGAAACTTCCTCTCTGGAATGCCGAGCAGGGGAATAACGCTCTGGTACAGCTTGTCCTGAAGGTGGGGCGGCAGGGAGCATCCTCCTATCTCCATAACAAGACCTACACTCTGACGCTTCCCGGCACAAGCACAACCTATACGTTCGAGGAATCGGTGCCGTTAAGAGAGGTGCGGAGCAAGACCGATAACTCGACCTATGATGTGACCGTGGAACTGTGGGAAGGGGGACGCAAGATCGACGGCTACGCTTTCAGCTTCGTGATCGGTCCGCTCGTCCCGACGATCTACGAAATCTCCCCCTGTTCGGGTCCGATCGGCACGCAGGTGACGATAACGGGAAGCGGATTCGGCGGGACGAAAGAGAGCGGTTCATACGTCGGCTTCGATGACAAGCCGGCAACGGTCTATCAGCTCTGGAGCGATACGATGATTATTGCCACGGTTCCGGTCGGTGCCTCGACCGGTGATGTGACCGTCTTTGCCGGAGGGGCGAAGAGTAATGGACTTCTCTTTGAAGTGAGCGAAGAGGCGCAGACCTACACGTTCCGTCCGTACAAGTTCAAGGGATATCCGTTTGATTACGGCGACACACTGATCTGCAC
>CBFGQN010000177.1:0-7587 GCA_965650895.1 uncultured Ignavibacteria bacterium
GGCGACTTCGTCAATCCGGAAGCCCTCTGGCAGTGTACCACCTGTATGGCTTGCGTCCAGGAATGTCCGGTGATGATCGAACATGTCCCGGCGATCGTCGACATGCGCCGGAACCTGGTAATGATGGAGGCGGAGTTCCCACCGGAGGCACAGTCGGCCTTCCAGAACATGGAAAACAACTTTACGCCCTGGGCCTTCAGTGCAGCCGAGCGGGCCGACTGGGCGGAGGATCTGGACTTCGTGAAGACGATGGCCGGGACCAGCGAGGAGGAGCGGCGGGAACTGGACTGCCTTTTCTGGGTGGGATGTTCCGGCAGCTACGACGACCGTTACAAGAAGGTGACCCGGACGTTTGCCGAACTGATGGAGATGGCCGGGGTGAACTTCCGCATCCTCGGCACCGAAGAGAAGTGTACCGGCGATCCTGCCCGTCGTCTCGGCAACGAGTATCTGGCGCAGATGATGATCCGGATGAACGTGGAGACGCTGAATCAGTACGAGGTCAAAACAATCGTCACCACCTGTCCTCACTGCTTCAACACGCTTCTGAACGAGTATCCCGATTTCGGCGGCAGATATGAGGTGATCCACCATACGCAGTTCATCGACCGACTGATCAAGGAGGGGCGGATCAAGACGATGAGCGCGATGCAGCACAAGGTGACCTACCACGACAGTTGCTATATCGGTCGCTACAACAACACCTATGAGGAACCCCGTTCCATGCTGAAGCATGTACCGGGTCTTGAAGTGGTGGAGATGGAGCGGAGCCGGAGTCGCGGCCTTTGCTGCGGAGCCGGAGGTGGACAGATGTATCTGGAGGAGACCGAGGGGAAGCGGGTGAACATCGAGCGGACCGAAGAGGCCCTCGGCACCGGTGCCGACACGATTACCACCGCCTGTCCGTTCTGCATGACGATGATGAACGACGGAGTAAAGAACAAGGAGGCGGAGGGAGTGGTCGTCAAGGATGTTGTGGAGGTGTTGATGGAGGGGGTCAGGGAGAGGGGGTCGTAGAGTTTATAGAGAGAGGAGTTCGTAGAGTTTATAGAGAGGCAGGATAGTTCTTCTTTAACTCTACGAACTCTTTTCTCCAAGAACTCTACGAACTCTCAACTCTCCTCCATTTCCCCCTTGTTTCCTGTCTTCTTCCCGCCGACATTGCTGTTCTGATGGTCCGGCATCTGCTGCTGCATATCGTGATGTTCCTTTCGGGGAGCCTGGTTTTGTACGGTCAGGGGATCTCCTCGACGGTGGAGGTGGTGATTCCTCCGGGCGATTCGGTCGTTTCCCTTCCGCATGAATTCCTGATCGGGGAGAGCTTTGCTCTTCGCGATGCTTCCGGCATGCTCCTGCGGGATTCGGTCGACTATCGTCTCGACTTCCGTTTCGGCACGCTTACACTCGGCGATTCCCTGAGAGTTCTCCCCGACACGCTCCGTCTGACTGCCGACTACTCCTACTTTCCGATCACTATCCCCCGCGAAATCTTCACACGGGAACTGGTGACGATCACCGACTCGACCGGCCGGGAACAGACGCTGGCCGAGCGGACCGACAGCGGAGGAGGACTGACCGCCACCGGCATCTTCGGCAGGGATTTCCAGCGCTCCGGTTCGATTACCAGAGGAATTACCGTCGGCTCGAATCGCGACCTGACCGTGCAGAGCGGACTCCGCCTGCAGTTCAGCGGAAACATCACCGAGGATGTGGAAGTGGTCGGTGCGCTGACCGACGAGCAGACGCCGATCCAGCCGGAGGGGAACACGCAGACTCTCCGGGAGGTCGACAATATCTTCTTTGAAGTCCGCTCTCCCGTTGCCGACGGGACGCTCGGCAAGTTCTTCGCCTCGCACGACCTGACCGAGTATACCGGCTTCTCGCGAAAGCTTCAGGGGGGAAAAGTTCTCGGGAAGTTCGGCGATGTCGGTCAGACCCAGCTTGTCGCCGCCGTCTCGCCGGGGAAGTTCAGGACGCAGGAGTTTCAGGGGCGGGAGGGAGATCAGGGCCCCTACCGGCTGACCGGTCCGAACGGAGAGCGGGACATCATCGTGCTGGCCGGAACCGAAAGGATCTTTGTCGACGGAGTGCTGATGATTCGCGGACGGGAGAACGACTATGTGATCGATTACGCGACCGGAGAAATCTTCTTCCAGCCCCGCAGACCGATTACCGGCTTCAACGAAATCGTCGTCGATTTCGAGTACAGCGACCGCCGCTACTCACGCTCCTTTCTTGCCGCCTCTCACACCGGACTCTTCGTCGACAGTGCGTTGCGCGTGACGGCGAGCTATGTGCGCGAGGCGGACAATCAGGACTCGCCGATCGATCTTGAGCTGAGCGAAGAAGATCGTACCCTGCTTGCCGCCGCCGGAGCCGATCCGGCCGGAGCGGTCCGCAGCGGTGTGGTCTTCGTCGGAAGAAGCGATACGGCAAGCGGACTCTACAGGCGGATCGACACGACGATCAACGGGCTGCCCGATTCGATCTTCGTCTACGATCCCTCCAGCAGCGAAGCGGTCTACGACGTCCTGTTCAACCGCGCAATCAACGGTCGCGGGGACTACCGGAACGTCGCCTTCGGTCAGTATGAATTTGTCGGCAAGGGGGCCGGGGAATATCTGCCGGTCGTCTATCTCCCTCTTCCCGGACTTCAGCAGGTCGGAGCCGTGGCGCTCGGGCTTCAACCTGCCCGGGGAGTGGTCATAAGCGGAGAGGCGGCTTTCAGCGGAACCGATCTGAACAGGTTCAGCAGTGATCCCGGAGCGCAACGGAACGGCATGGCGCTGAAGGGGACGGCCCTTCTCGAAGGGGATTCGGTCACCGTCGCCGGAGCAAATCTCGGCTGGATGCGGGGGACTTCCACGCTCCGTTTTGTCGGCGAGGGGTTCCAGGGGATCAACCGGATTGCCGAACCGGAATTCGACCGACGCTGGAATGCCGCAGGAAGAATCGGCGAACTCGGCTACGATGATATCATTGCCGAAGGACGTCTGGAGTGGAGGCCGATCCGTTCGCTCGATCTTACCGTCGGTCTCGGACATCTGGACCGGGGAGATTTCTTCTCCTCATTCCGTCATGATTATGCCGCACGCTTTGCAGACAGGAATATTCCCGTGGCGGCCGACTACGCTCTGGAACTGATCGCCTCGAACGACACGCTCGGCGGGAAGACCGAGAGTGACTGGATAAAAGGGAGAGGGGGCGTCAGCTATCGGCTCGGGAGAGTCACGCCCGGATTTCGTGTCGAACATCAGCACCGGGACAACCTTCGTCCCGGACCCGACACGCTCCTTCAGGGGGCGTTCCGCTTTGTGGAGGCCGGACCCGATCTGGTCGTCGACTTTCCTCTCTTCCGTACCGTCGCTTCGCTTCGCTATCGCAGCGACGATTCGGCCCGGTTCGATCCGGAGATTGGGGGAACCAGATTCATCCACGACGGCGATGCGCAGACGTTCCGGCTGAACGGTGAGCTGACCGGGATCCGCTCGCTTCGTTCCACACTCGACTTCACCTATCGGCGGAAGACCTACGACAGCGTTCCGGGCGTCGATCCGCTCAGCCGTCTGGAAAACGTCTCGATTCTTGCCCGTTCCGATACGCGCTGGACCGGACTGAACCGGGGATTGGAAATTGAAGGAGTCTATGAAGTCCAGACCGAGCAGGCCGCCCGGTTGCAGCGGATTTATGTGCGTGTTCCGGTCGGACAGGGACAGTACATCTGGCAGGATCTGGACTCAAACGGCGTGCAGACCGAAAACGAATTCCGCGAGACGATTGCCGACGACGGGGAATACGTTCGGGTCAACCTGCCGACCGAGCAGTTGTTTCCGGTGATCAACCTTGAATCCTCCATCCGACTGAAAATTTCTCCCGAAGATTTTCTGAGCGACAGCACCACGCTCGGTCGGCTGCTGAAGCCGGTGACGACCGAGACGTTTCTGCGGATCGAGGAGAAGAGCAACACCGAAAACGAGAGCGACATCTATCTGTTGAATTTCGGAGCGTTCCAGAACGACTCGACCACGCTCCTCGGCAACGCACTGATTCAGCAGGACATCAACCTGTTTGAGAAGAGCCGGGAGTTCTCCGCGCGACTCCGGTTGCTGAAGCGGAGCGGCGTCACCCGTCTGTTCAACGCTCTGGAGCGTTCGGCCGATCTGGAACGTTCGCTCCGTCTGCGGTGGAACCCGACGACCGATATCGGTCTGCAACTTGACGCATCGCTGGAGGACCGGTCGCTTCTCGGTGCTGATCTTGATGCGAGCCGTGCGTTCGATCTGGAAGCGTTGCAGTTCCAGACCGATTTCAGTTATCGTCCGGAGCGTTCGCTGGAGCTTGGCTGGATCTTCACTATCCGCTCGGCCGACGACGTCTTCCCGGCAACGCCCCGCTCCACCTTCCTGACCGGCAACGAGATACGGGCAATCTATTCCATCGAGACGAAGGGACGACTCCGGGCGACGCTGGAGCGGACGGTGGTCAGCGGGAGCAATTTGCAGGGGGGGGATATCTTCACGCTCCCTTTTCAGTTAACCGACGGCTACGGCATCGGCACCACCTGGGTGGGGCGGCTCGGGTTCGACTATCGTTTCGGAGCGAACATCCAGGCCTCGGTCACCTACACCGGCCGGGCCGAACCGCCGAGCGACCGGGTGATCCACACCGGACAGATGGAGGTGCGGGCGTTCTTCTGAGAAGAGGCCGGTTCGATCGGTAGGTTTGGAAGGACAGACACAGCTCTTCAGGCTGCGCTATCGGGGGAAGTTGTCCTATCGGTTATGCGATGCTTCCGTAGATGTTCATCCCGTCGGCATGCTCTTCGTTGTTCAGGTTATACCGTCGAGCATTTTCTTTCCGTAGCCATCCTGCCGCAGGCTGAAGCCGAAGGCCCGCTGTGGAGGGACCTGCGGCTACCTCCCACACTCAGACATGATCCCCCATATCCTTCATCCCCATCCGCTCGATCAGGATGACGACGACGAATCCGACGACGGCCAGCCCGACGGCGATCAGGAACTCCGTCCCGAAACCGGGAAGAATGTTCTGCTCGACGACCGGAATCGGATTGCCGTGCCGGTCGATGATCGTCTCAAGCGTCTCCTTCCAGGGCCAGACTTTTCTCAGACTTCCCAACATCAGTCCGGTCAGCATCGCCACGGTCAGATCGTGGTAGCGCTTGAAGAGCCAGCCGAGAAGCTGGGCGAAGGTAATCAGGCCGATGCCGCATCCTAGGGCGAATGTGAAGAGTACCCCTGCATCTTCAAGAGTTATCGTCCCGTCGCTGATCTTCGCCACCCGTCCGACGATGTACTGGTATTTGCTCAGCAGAAGAAGGATGAACGAACCGGAGATGCCCGGAAGGATCATCGCGCAGATCGCCAGCGCGCCGCTGAGGAAGATGAACCAGAGTCCGTCCGGCGTCTGTGCCGGAACAAGCCCGACCAGGAAGTACGCCGCAACGGCGGTCAGCAGGAGGGAGACGATCAGCAACGGGTTCCACTTCGGGATCCGTTTGCTGACGACGAGGACCGAGGCGAGGATCAGTCCGAAGAAGAAGCTCCAGAGGTAGACCGGTTGGTTCTCCAGCAGCCATGTCATCAGTTTCGCAAGCGAGACGATGGCGATCAGGATGCCGGCGAGGACCGATGCGAGGAAGGGGAGGTTGATTGCGCGGACGGCATCTCCCAGTCTCAACTGCATAAGGGCTTTCAGAAATTCCGGTCGACCGATGGCGCGGATCGAGGAGATCAGTTCTTCGTAGATGCCGAGGATGAATGCCATCGTTCCGCCGGAGACCCCCGGGATCACGTCGCAGGCCCCCATGGCCATTCCACGCGCGCCGAGTCCGAGATAATCTTTCAGGGTTCGCCGTTCCGTGGCGATGGAGTTGCTCTGTCGTTCTGCCATGAATTGAATAATTGTGCTTTCCCTTCGTGGCTTCTTTGTGTCCTTTGTGTCTTTGTGGTGAATCACCACCAAGACACCAAGGACACAAAGAAGCCACCAAGATTGTGATGACTCTTCCGGAAGGGGACAAATATACGAGAGTCAGCTCTTCGCTCCGTATCTTCGCGACTCAGGCACGAACGATTTCAAGCAATACAACCAGATGGCGAACAGACGACTGATCCGGCTTGCGGCTCTCGGCGCAGGTCTCCTCGTGACGATTCTTTGTCTTCTCACGATGAACCGAACCTTCGGGTTTATCGACAGCGGCGAGATGGCCGCCTCGGCCTCGATTCTCGGCGTCCCTCACCCGACCGGCTATCCTCTGCTGATGATTCTGGGGCACGTGGCGACGCTCCTGATTCCGGGACGTGATATCATTGCATTGAACATCCTGGCCGCCCTGATGACCGGCGCCGGCACCGGGGTGATGACTCTTCTCTTTGCCCGCCTTCTTCGTCCTCTGGCCGTGGTGCCGACGGCGGAGCCGGACGAGACGTTGTCTGAGAAGACGAGAGGGGAAGGAGAGATCCTCGCCGTCGCGGTTCCGGCCGCCTTGCTTGTCTCCATGACGACGGTCTGGTGGAGTCAGGGGACCGGGTTCGAGGCATATGCACTCCACGCATTGCTGCTGCCGCTGGTGATGCTGATGTTCCTGAACTATCTGAACGGGGAACTGGGTGCGAAGTCGGGGAGAGAATGGCCGCCGTCACGTGGAGCTTGGGGATTTTCCTTTGTTCTGGGGCTCGCCTTTGCCAATCACATGACGATCGTGATTCTTGCTCCGGCCTTCCTCTATCTCTTCTTCAACACGTTTGGTCTTACCGCATCGGCCTTCCGGCGCATCCTTGCCCTTGTGCCGGGGTTCCTGCTGGGGCTGCTTCCCTATCTCTATCTGCCGATCCGCGCGGCTGCCGATCCGGCGATCAACTGGGGACACGTGACGACGCTACCCCGCTTCCTCGATCACATCACCGGCGAACAGTTCCGACAGTTGATGTTCCGGCCGTCGGTGCTGGACGATCAACTCGGTTGGTACTTCGCGACGCTTCCGTCGGAGTTCGTTTACGTCGGTCTGATCCTCGCCCTCGTCGGCATTGTGGTGCTGTTCCGGCGCTCTCTGTCGGTCGGTATCTTCACCGCACTTCTTTTTCTCTTCTGTCTGGTCTACTCCGGTATGTATGCCATCAAGGAGATCGAACCCTACTTCATGACCGCCACGCTGACGGTCGGTATCTGGAGTATGTTCGGTCTGTGGGGACTTCTGCAGCGCTTCGGCAGGACTGCGGCTCTCGGACTCGGTGTCCTCTCGGTGATTGCCGCCGGAGCGCTGCATTACGGTCGGGTCGATCAGAGCGACAACACGATGGTGGAGGACCTGGCGCGGAATATCATCGATCCGCTTCCGAAGAACTCCGTGCTGCTGACGACGCGCTGGGATATTTTCCTTGCCGGGACGATGTACCTGCAGTATGCCGAGGGATACCGGCCGGACGTGTCGGTCATCAACGTGAACATGCTGCATGATCGGGTCTATCTCAGCCAGGTGCTGGAGCGGAATCCGGAGTTCAAACGGGTGAGCAAGCGGATCAGGGAGTTCGTCAACGAGCGGAAGAGGATGGATCAGGGGATGCGGTC
>CBFGQN010000178.1:0-7578 GCA_965650895.1 uncultured Ignavibacteria bacterium
GCAATCGTCACCTATTATATTGAAGTCTTCGGCGGTAAGGTGACAAAGGCAAGCCGCGAATACACCGGTCGGTCTGCCGTCGGATTTCGTCTCTTCGATGTGGCCATACTTGATACGTATGAAGAGGTCTTGGCAAAGGAGGAAGCGGCAATCTCCAGCTGGCGGGAGAACGAAGGAGCAGGATGGCTCTCCGAGGATGATCTCCGTATCGAAGCTGACCGTCATGGCCTTGAGCTGACACCCCGGATCGGCGAGGTTGATCTCCTCCCGAACGGTATCGAGGAGACCGATGCCTTCCTGAAGGCAACCATTCCCACCTCACAATGTCGCCTCGACGATGAAGGTGAAGGAAAGCCCGAGGGACTGGTTGCCCGTACACATGATCGTTCGCAGATCGCAAAGCTGAGATTCGATGACTATCAGCGAACAATAAAGCGGCAAGCAAAAGGGGGTTAAGAAGAAGCCCCCGATAAGACAACCCCGACACTTCCTGGAAGCAACCAACGGAACGGGGAGATACCGTCATCGGTATCTCCCCGTTATCATTTCAGAACCCCTTGTTCCCCGGACGGATCAGTTCCGATGGAAGATCATCCAGTCTCCCTCGGCATAGATGATGTACTCTTATTAGGGCTTCTTAAAAGTCTCGAATTGCAGAAGTCTCAGTTGCTTGGTGATTCTTGGTGCCCTTTGTACCTTCGTGGTAAGAATCAGACGCACCACCAAGAGCACGAAGCATCACCAAGTCGTAGAGCCTGTCCCAGATGCTTCTCTGTGACTGCTCAGACCACAGAGCACACCGGCTTCTTTTATGAAACCCTCTTACACCACCCGCGCCAACGCCGTCCCCATCCGCATGTTCGTCGCATCGAGTCCCGGCGTCTGACCGTAAAAGTCGAACTCCAGGTTCACGCCGGGACGGAAGAAGAGACAGTGGGTGGAGCCGCCGAAGTGGAACATGCCGAGCTGTTCCCCCTTCTCCACCCGATCCCCCACGTTCACGGTCACCTGGCAACTCGAGACTTCAGCCATGCCGACCGGCATCACGCACATCAACCCGATCTTCGGATTGTCGGCTTCGATAAAGATCAGCGCCCGTGTGGCGACGGCGGTCAGGAAGGGCTGCGAGTTGTTCGGTGCACTCGGGTCGGCCCCATCGGGATTCTTGAACCCTTCGTAGAGATTCTCCAGATAGTAGGTGCCGTTCACCACAGAGACCTTTTTGATCGTTCCGCTCACCGGACTGTTCCAGCGGTGGTAGCTCAGGGCACTGAGGAAGGCCTGGTAGACCGTCCCCCCGACAAACTCCGGCACGTACTCGTCGAAGTCGAGCATGTTCTCCAGCGAGTAGGGTTGCCCCTTGATCCAGAACGTGTCGTTGAGCGCAACGTCGGTCTTCACCTGCAGCGGGGCCGACTCGCAGGCGTTGGCGATCACGCTGTCGTCATCCGGATCGGAGACCGGGCGGACGCCGGGACGGAACGTGCGGGTGAAGAAAGCATCCCAGGAACCGAAGCCGTAGTACTCTTCCCCCGGTTCGCAATTGAAGATCTCCTCGAACGTGTCGGGCGTCGGGTTCGTTCCGTCACCGAGGGCCGAGCGGGCAACATCCACCATCTCCGCTTTTGCCGCATCCCCCAACCAGGGAACGACCTCCGTCTCCGGATCAAGTCTGCTGACCGGTTCGGTCAGCACATAGCGGGAATCTTCGGTCTGCAGAAACTCCGACCAGTAGGCGAGAATCTTCTTGAATTGCTGGTTGATCAGTCCGTTGGCGAAGACGCTGTAGCCCGCTTCGGTCGCCATCGGCCAGTCGAGCAGAGCGTTGATCGGGAAGCCGATCAGTCCCGAGGGTTCGTGCGTCTGCACATCCTGATAGGCTTCCGGAGCGGTCGTCATGATCCCGTTGAGCAACTGCAGGAACTCTTCAAAGGTCCTGACCTGGATCTGGCCGAGGGGCGTCAGCTTCTCGTGCATGCAGGCCTCGGCAAACATTGCCTCCACCTGGGCGTGAAGCGCAGTGTCGGAATCGACCATTGCTTTCAGTTCGGCAATCGGGGGGACCAGTTCATCCGACCGATCGGCGACATAGTTTTTGAGCTTCCGGATCCATCGGTCGACATAGCTGTAGTCTTCGGGCATCCAGCCGCCCGGAGAGGCTTTGATGAGCTTCGTCTCTTCCGCCGTGTTCATTTCCGCTGTGTTCATGGTGCTGTCTCCTGGTTGTGGCACATGCCGTCTTCCGATTCGACGGCAGAGGCCGGTTATGGTGGAAAGTGTCTATGGACAGTCGTACTGATCGAGCGGATCTTCGCAATGCATCTCCGGGAACTCACACAGAGGAAGGCTCCGAACCGTCCGGGCCGGAAGGGAACGACACGGGCGACATGAGGAGTACTCCCCTGTTCAGGGAATCGGGTCACCCGATAAAGCGAAGGATTGACCACACACACTCAATGATTTGACGGCTGCAAACTACTTCGTTCCCCCGTAACGGTGCAAGCATCTCTTCAGAAGATTTTCCATGCCCGTCCGAATGCAGGAGAAAACGATCCGTTTATCCCGACTCTGAGAGGAGTTCTTAAAAGTAGCCTGTGTGCTCTGTGGTCTGAGCAGTCATAGACAAGCATCACGGACATACTCTACCCCTTGGTGATTCTTCGTGACCTTTGTGTCTTGGTGGTGAAAAAACACAAAGGCATCCGCCGCGGCGGGCACAAAGAAGCTACCCAGTACCACGATTCAAGACGTTTAAGAAACCCTCTGAGGAGGAGCCGCCGATCAGTTCACGGCAAAGAGTTGCCAGCCGCCACCCACAAAGAGATAGGTCAGCTTGTCCCCCGTCGCTCGCACCGTTCCTCCGACGGTCGCCCCGTCCGGATCGGAGACGTAGATGTAGAGAATCTGTCCCTCGCTCCCTCCCGCCGGAAGTGCGACCGTCGGGGCCGAGGCTCCCGTTGCGTCGTCGATTTCGTAGACCGAAATGTCGTCCGGCAGAGTTGCCGGAGCGCCGGAGTCCGTGGAGAGAAGAACCCGTCCGGTGGTGATCTCCAGCGCCGTGCCGTCGTTGCCGGCCGCACTGTTTTCAAGCATGAGCGTGGACACGGTGTTGCTTGTGCCGGCAAAGGACTGCGGGCCGGTCGAACCGTCCGCCCAGCTCATCACGCCGTTCGTATCGCTGGAGAGGACCTGTCCGTTTGCACTCGGAGGAGAAGTCGGAAGGATGTAGTTGATGTCCTCGCTCTGCTCACCCGCTTCGAACGAGGTCGAATGGACCGTCCCCGAATCGGTGACCGGAAAGTCGCCCGTCACGCCGTTCGCTTCGTAGAACACCAGACGACCCGCTCCGCTGTCGTTGTTCGCCAGCCAGAGATCGGTGTTGCCGAAGACCGCCACCTGTCGTTGGTCGATCCTCATCGGGCCGACACCGCTCGGGTCTCCGAGGAAGCCCACACTTCCGCCGGCAGTCGCCTCGAATACCAGACTTCGGCCGCCAAGGATCGTGCTGAGACCCGCCGCCACCTGATTGCTCCGTCCACCCATCACGACTGAATAATCTCCGCTTGCGATGTTATTATACCCTCCTCCTATCGCTGCACTGGTTGCCGACACCTGATTTGCTATCCCGCCGGCAATTGTTCCCTGTCTGCCGGTAACGGAATTGCCTATACCTCCACTGATAGTTCCATACAGATTCGACACATGATTCGATTCGCCCCCTCCGATCACCGAGCTTCTGCCGGTTGCCCCGGCTCCGGCAACGGCTTCGTGCTGCAAATCGACAGCGTACTGCCCCAGCGCAGTACCGCCGGTGCCGTGCTGGATACTCCCGTTCGTGTTGAGCGTCAGCGCATTGGCGGTTCCACTGTCGACGTAGATGCGCAACGCCGTCGAATCGCCTGTCCCGATAAAGTTCGTTCCCGGAGTCGTGCCGGTGTTCCCGGTCAGACTCCATGCATCGGTGCCGGTGCCGGTTGCGTCGTTCCCCCACGTGAGGGTGACGGTGGTGCTGACGACCGAGCCGGCCTTCAGAATCTGTCCGGCAGTCGGCATGGACGCCGGAAGGATATACCGGATATCTCCGGTCTGCGTCCCCGCCTCGAACGACGTAAAGTTCGTGCCGCTCGGAAAGGCTCCGGTATCGGTCTCCGCCTCATAGAACCGCAGTCTGCTTGCGGCGCTTCGGTTGTTCGCCAGCCACAGATCGGTGTTGCCGAAGACCGCGACGTTATTATCGCCGATCGTCATGGGCAGATTTCCCTGTTGATTCGCCAGGTAACCGAAACTGTTGTGACCGTTCAGCGTCAGGCCCCTCCCTCCGGCAATAACCGAGTGTCTGGCCAGGCGGCCGAGCGTGTTGTCGTTTCCACCCCCGATCACCCCTCCGGCCGCACGCTCGCCGATCGTGTTTGCAATGCCGCCGGCAATCGTCGATGAGTTCGCAACCGAATCGATGGTGTTCTGACTCCCCCCCCCGATCGTCGAATGGAGGGAGATGGTACGGATCGTGTTTGCACTGCCGCCGCCGATCACGGCGTTGTCGCAAAACGTGCTGATACTGTTCCCGCCTCCCCCGCCGATTGTCGCGTTGTCGCAGAACGTGCCGATACTGTTCCCCTGCCCCCCACCGATTGTCCCGAAGCTCGATGTAATGCTGTTCGCACTTCCATTGCTCCCTCCGCCGGAGATCGTATTGCCCGAACCGGCGGCAACACTGTTCCCCTGATATCCTCCGACGATGTTCGGACTCGTCCCGTTCGGTTCGAAGCGCATCGCGCGCCCCCGTCCGTCGGTGCCGTTCGTGTTGCCGTCGTCGACGTGGATCTGGAACGGCTCGTCGTCGGTCGTGCCGATGAAATGCGTTCCGGCAACCGTACCGGCGTTCCCCTCCTGAAGCCAGGCATCGGCCAACACATCCCAGCTCATCACGCCGTTCGTGTCGCTCGAAAGAATCTGACCGTTCGTCGTCGGCGGGGATGCCGGAAGGATGTAACCGGCCAACGGATCGCTCCAGCTCATCACGCCGCTTGTATCGCTCGAAAGAACCCGACCGTTCGTCGCCGGCAGGGATGCCGGAAGGATGTAACCGGCCAGCACATCGTACCAGCTCATCACGCCGCTTGTGTCGCTTGAAAGAACCTGACCGCTTGAGGTCGGAAGCGCCGTCGGAAGAACGTAGGTGATGTCGGCCGACTGATCCCCCGCCTCGAACGAGCTGTAGTGGACGGTTCCCGACAAGGTGACCGGGAAGGCTCCCGTGTCGCCGTTCGCTTCGTAGAACCGGAGACGGCTCGCCCCGCCGTCGTTGTTCGCCAGCCAGAGATCGGCGTTGCCGAACACGGCAGTCTTCGGTTCGGCGACGGTCATCGGTCGTCCCGAAGGAATAGTGCCGCTGTTCTCGGCATTGAAGCCGAAACTGCCGTCGCCCGCGAGAGTCAGTCCGTATCCTCCCGGGATTGCCGAGTATTTACCTCCGGCGGAATTATTCACGCCTCCCGCAACGGTTGCGTAGATATCCGACGCGGTGTTCCCGATGCCTCCTCCCACCGTCGCCTGGGCTTGCGACGCGGTATTCTGGAATCCTCCCGAGACCGTCGCGTAGAGTGCGGCGGCATTGTTCTCGAATCCTCCTCCAACGGTCGTGTAATTCCCGGATGCGGTATTGTTCCCTCCTCCCGATACGGTCGCGCCCGCACTGGAAGCCGCATTACCCGACCCGCCCCCGACCGTCGAGTAGCCGCCCGACGCCCTGTTCTGTCGACCTCCCGCGATGGTCGAGGACTCTCCGGAGGCAACCTGCGTCGCCTGATGAAACGGAAAGTTCACGTTCTGCAGATCGATCGCCCCCTCTCCCCGGACATTTCCCTTGAGGCCGCGCTGGATACTTCCGTTCGTGTTCAGGAGCAGACTGTTGTTCGCACCTCCATTGACATACAGATGCAAGGCCTGCGCATCGCTCGTGCCCAGGAAATCCGTCCCGGGAGTCGTGCCGGCATTGCCCCCCAGAAGCCACACACCGGAAGTTCCGGAGGGGACAAGCAGAAACTGCGCCGTGTCGCTCCCCATATCCGGAATCGTCAGGATCACGTCCTGACCAAGAGGAGTCGGCGTCCGGATCGTCATCGTGTTTCGCGTTCCGTCGGCGCCATCATCGTCGATGACGATCCGCTCGGCCCGCAGATCGCGGTTCTGAGCGGTTGCCGACAAGCTTGCGGTCAAACCGAGTGCAAGTGCACAGAGAAGGCGGATCGCGGACAACGGGACATAGGCTGTGTTCATTGGAATTCTCCGGCAATCGAACGTTGTAGTGACAGATCGGGGAGGGAGAACAGCTCTCGCGCCGTTCGTCAATGCCGAAGGATACGCCCGGATGCGATGTTATGGAAACCGGCATCGGGGTACGCTTTTTCAAAACCGACCCGACGCATCGTTCGGAACATCTTCCACCTTATACAGGCCGTCGTCCGCCGAGCGGCGGGCATTTGCCGAGCGGCGGATACTGATACATCCGGACAGGATCATTGCCGATGGTGTGGAACGAATTGCGCCGTACGGAGCATGAGGAATGTCGCCGCTCGAGACAGCGCGCGAGTGGAGGAGGGAATCCCATTGCTATCGATCCGACCCGTACAATCGCCCCACGGGAAAGAACGACACGGAACGACCGGGAACGGGAGTTCCGGTCGTTGCCGTTGCGACACATCGAAGCGCTGCGGACTCCGGTCAATTCAATTACATGAACTCAATTCACATGGAAGAGCTGCCACCCGCCGTTGACATAGATGTAGGTGAGCCTGGAACCGGCCGCGCGAAAGACACCCCCGATACCTCCCACTCCCCCTACCGTCGAACCGTCCGGATCGGACACGTAGATGTAGAGGATCTGTCCGTCCGTCCCGCCGGTCGGCTCACCGACAACGGGGGCCGAGCCTCCTGTCCCATCATCGATATTGAAGACAGCGACATTGTTCGGGATGCTTAGGGGGGCGCCCTGTGCGTGCGAAAGGACAACCGCCCCCTCCGAAATCGATAGTGCTATTCCGTCGTCGGAACCGGCACTGTTCTCCAGAGCAAGCGTCGGAGTGGCCACACTGGCGTTGCTGAAGGATTGTGCGCCGGTCGGATCCGGACTGTCGGCCCAGCTCATCACGCCGTTCGTGTCGCTGGAGAGAACCTGCCCGTTGGAAGTCGGCGGTGCCGTCGGAAGGATGTAGCTGATATCCTCGCTCTGGTCTCCGGCCTCGAACGAGCTGTAGTAGCTCGTCGCGGTCGGGAAGGTTCCGGTGTCGCCGTTTGCCTCGTAGAACCGCAACCGGCTCGCAGTGGTGTCGTTGTTGGCAAGCCACAGGTCCGTGTTCCCGAAGACCGCGACATCCGGTGTGTTGATGGTCATGTTGTTTGCTCCATCGCCGTTCCCCCCCAGAAATCCTACGCTGCCGCTTGCCGAGTCGGCGAGTGTGAGTCCCCTTCCGCCGAGAACTGCGCCGTAGCTCCCTGCCGCAGTATTTTCAGTACCTCCACCAATCGTTGCAGCAAGACCCGATGCCGTGTTCCCCGCCCCGCCGCCGACCATTGCAA
>CBFGQN010000179.1:0-7570 GCA_965650895.1 uncultured Ignavibacteria bacterium
GAATGTTGATTGGAGAATGTTGAAGAGGTAGCCGCAGCCTTCATGGCTGCGAACGGGCGGAGCGTGGTGGTAGATCATGCAAGTCTCTCATGTACCTTCTTCGGCTGCCCGGTCCCCTTAACACTTCGGGTAGTGGAAACGAACCGCCGGCATTCCGTTGCCGTCCCGCCGCAGCCGTGAAGGCTGCGGCTACCGGAACCTTTTCTTCCCTTTCCGCCCACCTCCCGGTCTCCTATCTTTTCGCGGCAACACACGAACCTCTCACCACCCACGGTAACCATCATGGCACGCAAACGGAGCGTGGAGATCCGCGAAGAGCTGGAAGAACTGGAACAGTTGCGGCGATACTACGCCGGGAAGCCTCAAGAGGGGCGCCTGCTGTTTCTGTGCTTTCTGAAGGAAGACCCGACGTGCTCGATCATCGAAGCATCACGCAAGGCGGGACTGAGCGAGCGTCGCGGAGAGCGGTTGTGGGGGACGTATCGGAAGAAGGGGCTGAAGGGGATGCTGGAGAGGAGGGAGTGGGGGGAGAGCGAAGAAGACGGGATGCAAACGGGAGCAACAACCGACGGCGAATCCGGAGCCCACTCGTTTTCGGAAGGGAGTTCCTTCTTCACGTTCATGTGCGAGGTGGCGAGGATTGCGGAGATGACGGATGTGAAGGAGTGGTTGTTTGGCCTGCGCAGGGCATTGCTCAGGTTCCTTCCCGACGTGGACCATATTATCCTGAACATACAGCATAGTCTGGAGTTGTCGAATTTGCCCCAAGGCTTTTCCGATACCATTTATCGACATCATGTCCTTCCGGATGGAACCTACGTTTCAACCTTCAAGAATCCCGACGGTGATGGTAGTCCGGTAGTAGAACCTCATCAACGGATTCTTCAGGAAGGAAAGAGTCAGGGAATTCCGTTTGATCGCTACCATCCGCCGGTCTGTCTGGACTTGTATCTGGACAGCGGAAAAAGAACGCTTCACCAACTGGATGACTACTTCACCTATCTCGGAACGGTGATTCTGTTGCGATCGATTGACCGTTCTCCTTTTCCTCCTTCTCTATCCGATACCGCGGAGAAACTTCGGCCCGTACTCTCCTACATTTTTTCCGGCTTCATCGCCCGTCGGCATCAGTCGAATGAGATAGAATACACCGTTCAAAAGGTTTTTGCCCGCATGAAGAGTGAACAGAGATTGACCATAAGAGAAACAAATGTTTTGCGACTTGAAGTCTACGGACACTCTTACCGTGAAATCGCCGACATCCTCAACATCTCTCTCAGTACCGTCAAGACCCACATCCGCTCGGCATACAAAAAGCTTGGTGTCGGCAGTATCAGTGAAGTCTTCGGGAAATTCTTTTCTCCCCGGTGGAATATCGGCCGGAACGGGGAGGAGGAGAAACCCGCGTAGGTTCGGTTTCTTACTCTGTCTTCCATAGCTTCCCACCTTCTGCAACATCCCTTCACTTTTTGCTTGCCTTCGGCAACGATTTGTCGTATGTTAACAAACGATAACATTCCGCTTGACTCAGGACGTAATCACGGACGACCGGAGGGCACAGTGGCGACAACTCACACCACATATAACTCTACCGACATCCTCCGGCATCCGGGATTACCCTCTTTGGGGTCGGTCTTCTTCATGATAGACTCTACCATTCGGCAACATGCTCCGAATTTTCATTCTCCTGTTGCGTCCTGCAACATTCGGTCGTATTTTGACTACTTCCCGCAAGGAAAGGGACGTTATCACGGACGACCGGAGCAAACTGTGGCGCGAACCCGAAGCATACGTATTCGCGAAAGCCTTGATGAGCTGGAGCAGCTGCGCCAGTATTATCAGGGGCGGCCACAGGCGCGCAGACTTCTCTTTTTAGCCTTCCTCAAGGAAAACCCGAAACAGACCATCGTCGAAGCGGCCCGCAAGGCCGGCATCTCCGATCGCCGCGGTCGCTACTGGTGGGATGCCTACCGGGATAACGGCTTGCAGGGGTTGCTGGAGCGGCGGGTGTGGAAGGTGGAGGAGAAGGTGGCGGAAAATAAAGAGGGATCCTATGCCTTGAATCCATCCGGTGCCGGTGCGGGTGAACAACCTTCGGATATCTCCTATATCCCTTTTTTGAATGCTCTCGCTTCGATTTCATCTATCACAGCGGTGGATGAGTGGATCAGGGCCTTTCGTGAAGCTTTGCTCGCCTTCTTGCCTGATGTGGATTACGCGGTGGTCACGGTTCGTTCCGGTGTGAATGTGGTTCGACCTGGTGAGGAAAACGTTTATCACGTATTCCATCAGAATGTCCTAACGGACGGTACAGTCGAGCGGAATGCCAAGTCATCAAAAGAATACAAGGATATGTTTCGCCAGTTGATTGAGGAGGGGCGTCAAAGAGGATTCCCTTTTAAGGATTATCATCCTCCCGTTGGCTTTGATTTCTATTTGGAGCCAGGCAAAAGAGGACGGACCGAGAATGAAGCAATTAACGTGTATATCGGGAGTATGCTATTGCTTCGCAAGGTTACCGAGGCTGAGATGTCACAAACGACAATCGATTTTGTAGAGCGACTGCGTCCATTTCTCGGGTATGTCATTTCAGACTTTGTTGCTCGAAACAGTCTGGATCGCCCCGGCGCCGAGCTGTTCCAGGATGCGGTTCGCAGGGTAGCAAATGACATCAAACTATCAAGTCGCGAGCACCAGGTGCTTTTTCTGGAGATGCAAGGTCATTCATATCAGGAGATTGCGGACATATTACATATCTCATTGAACACCGTACAATCTCATATCCGTTCAGTCTACAAGAAGACCGGCGTCAACAAGCTTCCAGAGTTGTTTGCCAAATACTTTACACCCAGAGATTTTTTTGAAGGGAGAAAAGAAGAACAAAATTAGGAGCTATTCGACTCTTTTATCGACTGTTTCGCTCCATACTGACTGTTTAAATGCTCGTAAACCGCTGTTTCCCATGATTGAAATCCTTGTTCACAACGCCGTACCTTTGTATCGTCGGAAAAGAGAAAGAACAAAACGCACTAAGTCTGTATAGTCCGTATTGATCAAAGCCTTGTAGTCCATATCAAAAGGCATTTCGTTCATTGAAAGGTCGGCCGCGAGAGAGGAAACCAGGCACCACCCGAAGAATTTCGGGGAGGAGCACGGGTGTGATACCGTCTATTTATTACAATATCGACTGTTTACAACCCGGATTTCCACATGTTTGACTGATTGAAGACCCCCTCCCGAAAGTGGTAGGTTTGTACCACAACATCACGGGACATCAATCATACTTTAACGTATCGCGGACATGAAAGCCATCTTCTCAACAGCACTTCTGGCATTGGTTCTCGGAGCTTCGTCGCTCTTCTCACAGACGACGGCTCCGGAAGAGGGAGCCATCGCAATCGGGTCGTTCCAGATGGATCTGGACATTCTCTCCGAACCGCAGCCGGATATGCAGTACAGTGTTAGCAATGATGCTGGTACTGTAGTTACAACTGTATGGATGACTTCAGGCGGCGATGTTCTGGTGACCACGACAGTTGACGAAGTCGGCGAGTGGAAAGAGAGCGACCCGCTCTACCACAACGCCACGATGGACTACACATACGACAAGCTCGGTGCAAACGCAGTCTGGATGGCAAGTGAGATGGGATACGATGTCGGTCCGGAGACGAAGGTGACGATGGTGAAGAGCGTTGAGAACACGGTGGATGCGGAGCGGAAGTATATGATTCACGAGAACGGGACCAACACCGAAGTTCAGCTTGTCCTTGACAACGGTACATATTGACTGATGACGAACGGCAAAAAGGCCGGGCACGTCCAGTAGGTCGTATGTAAAGAAACCGCGAAAAAGATTTTTGAAAATCAGGGCTTTCGTTCCCATGCCGGCGAGATGAAGGGTTTGAAATCCTCCTTGCGAATGAGCTTCAATCTCTCTTGTCGACAGCGAAAGTCCTGAGTGTCCATAACCAACGTTAATCGTTCAACATACTTAACCGTGAACAAGACGATGAAAAACGTACCCCCGACTCTGAGAGAAAGAATCATCGAAGCATGGTTGACCGGTTCCTACACCGAGAACCAGCTCGCCGAGCAGTTCAACGTCAGCCGCGCCTACGTGATCGAGGTTCTTACAAACCATCGTCGCCAGACGGCAAAGCCGATTCATCGGAGAACACTCGGACTGGCCAGGGAGCTGTACGCTACGGTTCCGTCCGAGATCGCCGGTTCGTTTGCCCGTCGCTTCGAGGAAGTGACCGGAGCAAATCAGGGTCTGCTCTATATACCGCAGATCTGATGTCCGGAGCCGCAAGGCTCACACGTTTGATATGTCCGTACAGAAAAAGATGTTGTAGAGAGTCCGTACCGGTGTGGCACGGACTCTCTTTTTTTATCCGGTTTGCCCCCGCTCGGTATGTCTTCCATCCCCCTTTCGTTCGGGAGAGGAGCATCCTCGACCGGAACTTCCTGCAAGGATCAGTCTCCACTCCTCCCATTAACGCATCCTCACCTTCCTCGTCCGGGCGATTTGCTAATTTCGCATCATGTACCTCGCAACCGTTCCAGTAGAATATTCCAGGGAGATTGCCCGGAACGTCTGGGTGATCGGCTTTCGGGCACCCGAAGTCGCCGCCGCCGTCCGTCCGGGACAGTTCCTGAACGTGAAACCGGACGCTTCCTGGGATCCGCTTCTCAGACGGGCCTACAGCGTTCACCGGATCGACGGCGATCTGATCGAACTGATCTACAACGTTCACGGCAAAGGCTCGAAGATCTTTGCGGCGAAACGACCGGGAGATCCGCTCGATATCATGGGACCGCTCGGCATTCCTTTCCATCTGGAAGGAGAATACGGCCGGGCGATTCTCGTCTCCGGCGGACTTGGTATCGCTCCGATGCCGATTCTGGGGGAAGCCCTCCATCAGCGCGGAATTGAAGTAGTGAATATTCACGGTGCCCGGACTGCGGACATGATCGTGGATGACGGCCGCCTGCGCAATCCCCTCTACGCAACCGACGACGGTTCGCTCGGTTTTCACGGAAACGTTGTGGGGGCTCTGGATGAATACCTCCGGGAGGAGAACCCATTTGATGGAGGAGACCGGGTTTTTGCATGCGGACCGAACCGGATGCTGGAGAGCCTGGCCGGATTCTGCGCGGACCGGGGTCTGTCGCTGGAGGTCTCGCTGGAATGTCAGATGGCCTGCGGCATCGGCATCTGTCAGGGATGTCCGGTGGAGATGAAGAAGGGTGATCGGAAGTACACCCTGGTCTGCACCCATGGCCCGAACTACGACGTGGCCGATCTGGTGCTGGAATCACTGCCGATGGAGCATGGATAGGATAGTGAGTATGGGGGTGCGTGAGTGTATGAGTGAGAACGTGGCGAGTCCGACTCGGCGGATCCGTGCCTGCAGTCCCGCTCCTTGCTTACAACTGAACTCTTAGGACTCACTACGATACCCATCAAAGCTGAAGACTCGTAACGGAAAGCCGAAAGCTCATAGCGGACGGCCGAAAGTTCAAAGCTGATAGCCGACTGCTCACAACTCAAAGTCAACTACCGAAAGCTCAACACTGAAAGCTGATAGCTGACCGCTCAAAGCTGATAGCCGACTGCTCAAAGCTGATAGCTGACTGCTCACGGCTCATCACTCAAATCCCCCTACGCAACACAGATTACGCAACGTTCACAACCGATACCATGTCAATCTCAACAGAACTGACCCTGCGGAACGTCACGTTCAGGAATCCTGTCCTGACCGCCAGCGGCACATTCGGCTACGGACTGGAATGTCCCTCGTTTGTCGATGTCTCGCAACTGGGAGGGGTGGTCACCAAGAGCATCAGCCGGAAGCCGCGGGACGGCAATCCGCCGCAACGGATCGCGGAGACGGCGGCCGGGATGCTGAATTCCATCGGACTGGCAAACGTCGGCGTCGATGTTTTTCTGGACGAGAAACTGCCGGCACTTCGGGAGGCGGGGGCGACGGTGATTGTGAATATCGCGGCCAGTTCAATCGAGGAATATGCCTACGTTCTGGAACGATGCGAGGAGCACGAAGGGGTGGCCGGATACGAGATCAACGTCAGTTGTCCGAACGTGAAGGATGGAGGGCTGAGCTTCGGGACCAGTTGTCCGGCGGTGGCGGAGATCACGCGCGATCTGCGAAAGCGAACCGATAAGTTCCTGGCAATCAAGCTGACGCCGAACGTGACCAGTATCGGTGAGTTCGCCCGGGCCTGCGAGGCGGAAGGGGCCGATGCGGTCTCCTGCGTGAACACGTTTGTCGGTATGGATATCTTCGTCGATTCCCGCCGTCCGAAGATCGCGACGATCACCGGCGGTTTCTCCGGACCGGCAATCCTGCCGATGGCTCTGGCGAAAGTCTGGGAAGTCCGCAAGGGGGTGAAGATTCCGATTATCGGTATCGGCGGCATCTGCACGGCCGAGGATGCCCTGAAGTTCCTGATCGTCGGGGCATCGCTGATTCAGGTCGGCACCGCTCTCTTCGTCGATCCCTCCGTCGGACCGACAATTGCCGAAGGGATTGCGGCCTATATGGAACGACACGGGATGAAGTCCATGAACGAACTGATCGGCTCGCTCGATACGTCGTTGCAGCCGTCGCTGGTGGCGGCGGGGTGGGAGTAGTCGAGAGAGGGACGAGGGGGACAGGGTACGGTGGAATTTCTTTGCAGAGACCAGATCGGATAACCATTAACTATTCCACCATTCAACAACCCAACCCTCCCAACCACGTATCCCGGCTATCGGTGCCTCGACAACGGACACCAGATCAGGTAACCATTCCACCATTCAACAACCCAACCCTCCCCAACTTTGCCCTCCGGCTAACGATGCCTCAACACCGGCAGATATGCCTGCCACGGACCGCATTCCTCACGATACTGCGTTGCCATCACCCGCGTGATCTGGGTGATGTGACCCAGATCGTGGGCCACCCAGGTTGCCAGCAACTGCCGCAGCGTGACGCTTCCGAACTCCGGATGCGTTCCGCGTCGATTCAGAAGTTCCGGCGTGATCTCCATCGCCCTGAGCCGTCGCAGGTTTTCCGTTCGTACTTCTTCAAGTTCGTCCAGAAGCTCCGCAAGCGATTTCCCCTGCGTTGTCCGGAAGTGGGCAAAGCGATCGAACGGCTCGAACGTTCGGTCCTCTCCCTCCCGAAGAATGATCTCCGCCCGCGGAATCCAGTCGGTCTGCTCTCCGTGAATCAGATGCCCGACGACGTCGAACGGACTCCACGTCTCGAACCCTTCGTTCCCATAAATCCATTCATCGGAAAGTCCTTCAAGCAGGGAGCGGAGCGTCGGAACGGTACGTTCCAGAATCTCTATTGCCGAGTCGACTGAGTAGATCATGATCGAAATTGATGTTGTCCCGGATTTGCGGGATGGAGAAGAGGGAAAGATAGGGAGAGGAAACTTTTCCAGATGGATCATCAGGGAGAGTGAACCGGTTTCCCGACTCTCTCTCCCTGATGATGAATTCAATTATCAGAAGGTTTCTTAAAAGTCACGAATTGCAGAAGTCTCAGTTGCTTGGTGA
>CBFGQN010000180.1:0-7555 GCA_965650895.1 uncultured Ignavibacteria bacterium
AGAAAAAGGCGAATCCGCCGAAGGTGAAGAAGGGAAAGAAGTAGTCGGAGAGAGGTCGATGTCTCCGTGGAGATAAAATGAGAAGGAGGGTCGGAAGAAATTCCGACCCTCCTTCGTTAATGCCTCTGCCGAACGTTCCGGATTGATCCGTGTGCCGGAGGATATGGGGTACTCCGTTGCAGGTCGTCTCCGAGAAATCAAGAGGTGGTTCGAGAGGGGGAGCAAAATATCATCTCTGCCGATACGCCATACCTTGCCGTTTCATCTTCCTTTCCGGATTCGCTTACAACCTTTCAATTTCTCCGGTTGTACTGCGAACCGCAGGAACCGTATATTTGTCGTCCCTGAGATGCGGAAGTGGCGGAATTGGCAGACGCACCATCTTGAGGGGGTGGCGCCCATCGTGGCGTGCGGGTTCAAGTCCCGCCTTCCGCACTGCCGAAGAAGCCGGATAAGCCTGGAGCTTGTCCGGCTTTTCGTTTTGTTGGAGAGGAATGGGGAAATGGTACACGGATGACACGGATCGGGAGGGATACTCACAGATCAAATCCGTGCGAATCCGTTCCATCGGTCTTATCCGTGTACGATCAGACCGACAGACCGGGATCAATCCGCGGCAACGTCGTCAACCCGTTGCGGACCAGAAGAAGGGGATATCCTCCCGGCTCTTCATCGAATCTCTCCTTCACGATCTTTTCCGCAAGTTCCAGTGCCGAAACCGTATCGGAAGCCGGGATCATGTGACAGGCCCGGACAACGTCGGGATGTTCGGCTCCGGCCAGAATGATCGGATGCTTCAGCAGGGTCTGCGCAACGATCCAGGCCCGCTGCGCTCCGGCGGGAAATCCCTCACGCTGAAATCGTTCGATCAATTCTTCCGGTGATGCGGTCGATGAGAGAAACTCGAAGAACCGTCTCTCTCCCGTCCCTTCGCCGGCCCCTTCGGATATCTGTGCCGGGATAATGATCGGCGCCCCGGGACGCAGCGGCGTCCCCTCGACCAGAGCAAGATAGGTGGCCGCCCTGCTCGCCTGATAGAGATTCTTCCCCTTCGATTCCGGCACGCCGACAACCGCCCCGCAGACCGGTCGATCGATGGTGACCCGGCAGAGTTCCATTGACGTTGCGCAGAGATGCCGGTGGACGGCCGTCGGGTCGCCGCAGGCTCCGCCGACGATCGTTCCCTCCTCATCGAGGACGACATTCAGGATGTAGCGCAATCCGATCTTCTCTCCGGCTTCTCTGACAAACTCCTGGAACGGATTTTCCAGGACGCTTGCAAGCCCTGTTCCCGGTCTCCCCAACATGCCGATGCCGTGCGTCTTCCCGATTGTTTTCTCGCCGCCGCATCCGATCACCACGGTCTTCGATCCGCCGGAAAATCCGGCATACTGGTGAGGTTCCACAACGCCGACGGCGATCAGCAGATCGGCTTCGATGCAGCGACGGTTGACCGTCACCGGGATGCCGTCGATTTCACCCAGTTCGACGATCTGATCCGGATCGACCGCATTGTGATTGATGAACGAAACTCCGTCCAGATTCTCCTCGCCGAATTTTTCCCCGGCCTCTTCGCTGCTCATCGGACGGTGGAGTCCGGTGGCGCAGAGGAGCGTGATCTTCTCCGGAGGAACACCCGCCCGGTCAAGCTCCTTTCTGAGCAGACCAAGCAGCAGCCGGTCGGGAGAGGGGCGTGTGGCGTCGGTGACGGCGATCAGAACGGAAGTTGTCGGGTCGGCAAGTGTGGAGAGTGGAGGAGAGGCAAGGAGAGGGAGATGGTCCGATTCAAGCTTCAGAGCCTCGGGAGGCATGGTTGCGGCGCGGGGAGGAACCGCCGTTATCGGCTGAAAGGATCGGGGAATCGCATCGGTGGAGATCATGTGGGTCGACAACGGCTGTCGTCTGATTGTTGAATGAGAAGGAGGATGTGCCGTACAGGGAGAGTGGGGAGGAGCCGCAGCTCCGGCCTCAGTCGGATGAGGCCGGAGCGCCGCCGAAAATATGTCCCATCTTCTGCTGCTTTGTCTGCAGATAGCGTTCGTTGTGCTGGTTCGGTTCGCTGACCAGCGGAACGCGTTCGACGATGTGCAGACCGTAGCTTTCCAGTCCGACCACCTTCTTCGGGTTGTTGGTCATCAGGCGCATCTCGCTGATGCCGAGGTCGACAAGGATCTGTGCCCCCAGACCGTAATCCCGCAGGTCTGCCTTGAATCCGAGCGCCTCGTTCGCCTCGACGGTGTCCTGTCCCTCGTCCTGCAGCGCGTATGCCTTCAGCTTGTTGGTCAATCCGATGCCGCGACCTTCCTGCCGCATGTAGAGAACCACGCCCCGTCCCTCGCGGGAGACCTGACGCATGGCCGCATGCAACTGGTTCTGACAGTCGCAGCGGAGCGAGCCGAGCGTATCACCGGTGAAGCATTCGCTGTGGACGCGGACGAGAACCGGTTCGTCGGTCGAGATGTCTCCTTTGACCAGAGCCATGTGTTCCTTGCCGTCGACCACGTTGTGGTAGAGGTGGAGACGGAAGTCGCCGTACATCGTCGGGAGGTTGACCTCGACAACTTTCCTGACGAGTTTCTCGCGGGCCAGACGGTACTTGATCAGATCGGCAATCGTCACCAGCGGCATGTCGAACTTCTCGGCGATCACCTGAAGTTGCGGCATGCGGGCCATCGAACCGTCTTCGTTCAGGATTTCGCTCAGCACACCGACCGGTTCCATGCCGGCCAGGCGCATCAGATCGACCACCGCTTCGGTGTGTCCGGCGCGACGAAGAACTCCTTCGCGGACCGCTCGCAGCGGGGCGATGTGTCCCGGACGGTAGAAGTCGCTCGGCTTTGCGTTCCGGTCGGCCAGGGCACGAATCGTGGCGGACCGGTCTTCGGTGGAGATTCCGGTCGTGGTTCCGTGCCGGTAGTCGACAAGCATTGTGTAGGGGGTTCCGTGCGGAGGATTATTGCCGTGCGGCATGTTTGCCTGGGAGACAAGCAAATCCAGTTCCAGTTCGGCGGCCCGATCTTCGGTGATCGGTGCGCAGATCATCCCCCGACCCTCCCGCGTGAGGAAATTGATGACCTCCGGCGTACACGTTTCCGCCGCCGCGATAAAGTCACCTTCGTTCTCCCGCTTCTCGTCATCGACGACGATCACGATCTTTCCCGCCCGCAAGTGTTCCAGTGCCCGTTCGATCCCGGCGAACGATTCGTCCTTCCCGTTGTTCGTTTCGGCACGGTTCGTTTCGGGCAGATGTTTCGGCATCCCGTTCATTCTTTTCGTTCCCCGTTCTTCACTTCTTCAACATTATCATTATCGAACCGAAACCGGATGTTCTACACATCCGATTTCTTCACACTCTGAATCGAGCCTTTCTCATATTCCACCACCGTGTTCCGTGCGATCTCCACCAGTACCGTCGTCTCCTTTACCTCGTGGACCCGACCATGCAGTCCGCCGTTCATCATCACTTCGTCCCCGCGCTGTACCGCGGCGATCAGTTCGCGGTGCTGCTTCATCCGCTTGCTTTGCGGACGGATAATCATGAAATAGAAAATCAGACCGATGGCGCCGAACATGATCAGGGTCGGCAGCATACTGGATGCTCCTCCCTCCCCTCCCGGGGGCGGTGCAAAGAGAAAAATCGAATAAAAATCCATGTCTCGTCCGTTTTTGCGGTTAATGCGGAAATCCAAGTGATGAATATGCCGAATCTGATCGAAGTGGGGTGTTTCTTTCGGTCAAGGAAGAAGTCGGGGGTCAACGGTTGAAGAGGTTGAATGGTCTGGATTGTTTGATGGTTGTAGGGGAGTCGGATTAGTCGGGAGTCAGGAGTGGGGAGTCAAGGGTTGAATAGTTTGATTGTTTGATGGTTGGGGGGCTTTTTTGCCTCTTTGCCTTTGCGGTCCGATCGCTTTGCGGTTACACCTGCTTTGTTTTCTGTCCTCTTCCCGATCCGAACGTCAGTTCTCACATTTCCGAACCATCGACCATGAAGAACCGATCGCTTGATCCGCTCCGTTCCGCCGGATTCCTTCTGGCTCTCTTCCTGTTGTTGCTGAACGATCACCTGTTGAAAGAGATGTTCGGTTCGTGGTGGACCGGCAAGCTCTCGGACGTTGCCGGTCTCTTTGCCTTCACCATCTTCTGGCTGGCTCTGCTTCCCCGACGTCCCCTTCTTGTCGGCATGGGGGTCGGACTTCTCTTCACGTTCTGGAAACTCCCTTTTTCCGATGTATTGATTGATGGGTGGAACGGTCTCGGAATCCTCCCCGTCGGTCGTGTGGTCGACCCGACCGATCTGATTGCTCTTTGTGTTGTGCCTGCCGCGTTGTTCTATGCCGAACGGAGTCGTCCTTTGAATCTCGGGCGGTTGACGGTTGTTCCGGTGATCCTGATTGCTTTTTTCGCTTTTGTTGCTACCAGTTGCCTTAATGGATGGGACTACAATGAGGAATATCATTTCAACATCTCGCGGAATCTCCTCGTTGACTCTTTGACGTCACTGGAGGAAACTCCTCTGGTTCTGAGTGTGGAAGGGGGGGCAACCGATGCCGATGTCTTCTGGATCAGCATAAAGGATACATCGGCAGTGGGAAGTGGAGGCGCTTTTCCGTATGACGGTATACAACAAGCGAATGTGGAATTGATGGATCGGGGAGAGGGCATAACGATCCGACTGCACGCCGTTCGTGATCGCCGCACCGACTGTCAGTCCATGGGATGCTTCTCGAAAAGGCGAGTCGATCCGAACGATCCGCGCCGAAGAAACGCCCTCCGGAACTTCGAGGAGAACGTCATCAACGTGCTGCGAAGAAAGTTCTCCTGACGTCACCGGTTTGTCGCTTCTCCTTTGCGTCTTTCCCCTTTGAGTCCGCCGCGGCGGATTGCGTGATGCCTTCAAGCCCGCAGGGTCAATACCTTCAGAAGGTTTCTTAAAAGTCTCGAATTGCAGAAGTCTGTGTTGCTTCGTGGTACCTGGTGCCCTTTGTGTCCGCCGCAGCGGATGGTGAGATCGACCACCAAGACACCAAGAGCACGAAGAATCACCAAGTGGTAGAGCATTTCCCTGATACTTCTCTGTGACTGCTCAGACCACAGAGCACACCGGATACTTTTAAGACACCCTCTCAGACTTCGCTCTCTCTCATTCCCGACAGCTTCTCTCTCATCCACCCCTCATATCCCCCCTCCTCGATCGCCTGCCGCGCCCCTTCCATCAACCGGAGATAAAAATGAATGTTGTGGATCGTCGCCAACGTCAGTCCGGTGATTTCATCCACGTTGAAGAGATGGCGGATGTAGCCGCGTGAATGGTTCGTGCAACTCTCGCAGGTGCAATCCGGATCGAGCGGAGATTCATCCTCACGATGTTTTGCGTTCCTGATGTTCAGCTTCCCCCGCGACGTGAAGATCGTCCCGTTCCGCGCATTCCGCGTCGGCATCACGCAGTCGAACATGTCGACGCCCCGGGCAACGCATTCAAGCAGGTCTTCCGGAGTGCCGACCCCCATCAGGTAGCGGGGACGATCAGCCGGGAGGAGATCTGCGGTGAACCCGGCTGTCTCGTACATCTCGGAGGTCTCCTCACCGACGGCCAGTCCGCCGATGGCGTAGCCGTCGAAGCCGATCTCACGGAGTCGTTCGGCACTCTCTTTTCGCAGATCCCTGTGAGTCCCCCCCTGTGCGATGCCGAAGAGGAACTGTCGGTGATCGTAGGGGAAGGGGAGGGAGGCATGGTGTTCTGCTCCCCGCTTTGCCCACCGCATCGAGCGTTCCATCGCCTCACGGTGGTGCGATTTCTCGCTGCGGGCCGGGGGACATTCGTCCAGCACCATCGCGATATCGCTCCCGATAATCCTTTCGGTTTCGATAACGCTTTCGGGGGTGAAGAGGTGGAGCGATCCGTCGATATGCGACCGGAACTCAACTCCGTTTTCGGAAATCTTTCTGAGGTCCTTCAGCGAGAAGACCTGGAACCCGCCGGAGTCGGTCAGGATCGGGCGATCCCATCCCATGAATTTGTGGAGTCCTCCCATTGCCTCCAGCGTCCGGTTTCCCGGACGGAGGTAGAGATGGTAGGTGTTCCCCAGAATGATCTTCGGATCGATTCCGTAAAGATCGCCGGTTCTGACGGCTTTGACTGCTCCACGGGTGCCGACCGGCATGAAGACCGGTGTGTCGACGCGGCCGTGATCGGTAATAAAATAACCCCGGCGGGCACCGGTCCCGGTGTCGGTATGCGTTACGGTAAATTCCATCGGGGCGAAGGTAGAAATTTACCGGCAGATGCGTGGTGAACCTTTGTGTTCCGGGAGGAAGTTTTACCATCCGCCGCTGCGGACACGAAGAGCTCCCAAAGGAGTTCAGTCGGCGACGACAGAATTCCAGACGGCGGTTGTGTCGTCGATTGTAAGCTCCACTTTCTGGTCTTCATCCAGCCGGTAGGTGGCCCGCGTTTCCAGGAAGATCAGATCTCCCCCGACGTTCAGGTAGAACCGCAGGGGCTCTTCCGCCGGAAGGTCGACTCCCCAGTCGGGATCGTCGTAAATTCTGAGTGTAGAGGAACGTTCGCCCGGCAGTAGCTGGTTCGAGAGGAGGACATCTCCCCATCGGACATTCTGGATCGTCGCACCGCTTACCGAGTTTCGGACGTTAATCAATCCGGACTTCTCGCAGCCGATGCCGAAGAACGCAGTGAGTAAAAGGAATCCTGAAAGAAATAATCGCTTCATTGCGGCTGCCGTTAATTAACACTGATATTAAATGTTCCCAGATAAAGATTGACGGCACCACTGTCGACGGTGAAATCTTCATAAATACGCGGAGATATAATAACATGCTCTCCGTTCGCATTCCTGAAATGGAGTTCGGCAATCTCCGCCACGTAATCTCCCGGTTCCAGTCGAAGCCGTCTGTGAAGATAGCTTGAGTACTCTCCGGCCGTCTCGAACGTATCGGAGGTCAACTGATACCCGGCCGTTATCAGATAGCCGATGTCCTGATCGGAGACGAGATACTCTCCGTCGACTTCAGTTCTGACTCCTGCCGTATTGAGTGAGTCCGAGGCGAAGACTCCCCAGTTCTCCCCGTTTACCTTGATCAGGGCCGAGTCGATTTTTCCAAGAACGATATGCTTGCCGTTCGCATCGAGAAGATTGACGACAAAAAGAAGTTTCCGCAACTTGTACGGGTTATCCGGATTGTCGACGACCGCTCCTTCGATCCCGGTCACTCCCGTGTCGCATCCGGTCCAGAGAAGAACGGGAAGGAATGTAATGATGAGCAGGACGTAAAGTCTGCTACGATGAAGAAGTTTTATTATCATCCGTGATATAAACAGTTGTGTTGTTGAAGTTCTGCTAATGACACGTGGAGGAATGAGGTGTAACAACGGGCGGAAAATTTTTTAAAGTGATGGGTGGAGGGGAAGAGGTATTTTCCGGAGAGCAATTTTGAAGTCCTTCGACAAGAGGAGAGAAGCGTGCATAGAACACCAAAACGATCAGCGGGCCTGTTGCTTCACATGACCTCGCTGCCCGGACCGTACGGGATAGGAGAT
>CBFGQN010000181.1:0-7547 GCA_965650895.1 uncultured Ignavibacteria bacterium
CAACGGTCTCCAAAACCGTAGGTTGCGGGTTCAAGTCCTGCCACTCGTGCTTGTTTTTATGAAGGTTTGCAGGACCGGTTACGGCGGCATCTCTTTGATCCGGATTTGAAAGGGACCGCCCGATTCTCTCACGTTGAGGAGACAGTTATGAGCAACAAAGCCGCCGTATTCTTCAAGGAAGTCGGCAACGAGATGAAGAAGGTCTCCTGGCCGAACAAGGAGCAGCTCCAGGAAGCGACGATCGTGACGATCATGGTCTGCGCAATCATTACGCTCTTTGTCTTCATTGTCGACCAGGCGTTCAGCCGGATCGTTCAGGGAATGTTCGATCTTCTATCATAAGGGTCAGTTCCAATCAGAACTCTGCACCCGAAAGGGAGTCCGTTTATTCATGTCAACGCACGATAACGCAATAGAAAAACGCTGGTACGCTCTGAGAATTTTCTCGGGACACGAGACCAGAGTGCTTCAGCTTCTGGAGAACGAGCTGGAGCGGCTTGGGCTGAGGGAGTATGTACCGCACATCGTGATTCCGCAGGAGAAGGTCTTCGAGGTTCGTGACGGAAAAAAGCGGACGCGCATGAAGAATTTCCTGCCGGGTTATCTGCTGATCGAGGCGATTCTGACAAAGAAGGTCATTGACGTGATCCAGAACACTCCCTCGGTGATGAGCTTCCTCGGCAGAAAGAACGAACCGGAACCCCTGCAGGAGCATGAGGTCAACCGGATTCTCGACCGGATGGAGGAGCGCAAACATGTCGAGACGATCGTCGAGGCTTTCGAGACGGGCGATCCGGTGAAAGTGATCGACGGACCGTTCAACAACTTCTCCGGCATTGTCCGCGAGGTCAACAATCAGAAGCAGAAGCTGAAGGTGGAGGTCTCCATCTTCGGACGGAAGACCCCGGTGTTGCTTGACTTCACGCAGGTTGAAATGGAACGATAATACGGATTGAGGTCGTCGGTGCAGAGAGACTCGTCGCTCGGGAGAGAACAGATCATACATCCCGACGGAAGTGATGAGCGGCCCTTCCTCCTCGGTTAACAACATATTTACACTATGGCAAAGAAACTACTCGGATCGTTCAAGTTGCAGATTCCCGCCGGTCAGGCTTCGATGGCCCCTCCGGTCGGTCCTGCCTTCGGACAGCGCGGTTTGAACGGCATGGAGTTCGTCAAGCAATTCAACGCCAAGACGCAGAAGGACGGGGGCATCCTGACTCCTGTTCTGGTCAGCTTCTATTCCGACAAGAGCTTTTCGTTCGTCGTCAAGAGTCCGCCCGCTTCGGTGCTGATTCTGAAAGCGGCAAGTCTTCCGAAGGGATCGGCGGAGTCGAACCGGACGAAGGTCGGAAAGATCAAGCGTTCGCAGCTTGAGGAGATCGCCGAAATGAAGAAGAGCGACCTGAATTGCGACTCGGTCGAGAGCGCCGTCTCGATGCTGGCCGGAACGGCCCGGTCGATGGGCGTGAACGTTGAGGACTAAGCAAAAGAGAGAGAGGAGGCGTTCGGCCTCGCGAATGTGAGCAATTTACCACGATCATGGGAGATCGGTTTTTCCCGCGAAGGGAACCCGATCAGCAACCCGGGAATCAAGAGATTCAACAGAGATGCCAAAGCACAGTAAACGATTCAGCACGGTTGCCAAGAGAGTCGACCGCAATCATGCCTACTCTCTGAAAGAGGCGATTACCCTCGTCAAGGAGAACGCCACGGCGAAGTTCGACGAGTCGGTCGATATCGCCGTCCGGCTCGGCGTCGACCCGCGCAAGGCCGATCAGAACATCCGCGGCACCGTCTCCCTTCCGCACGGAAGCGGGAAGAGCGTTCGCGTTCTGGTGATTACCAAGGAGGGGGCCCACGCCGAAGCGACCGAGGCCGGAGCCGATTACGTCGGCTATCAGGACATGCTCGAGAAGATCCAGGGGGGATGGACCGACTTCGACGTCCTGATCGCCTCCCCGGATGTGATGGGTGATCTCGGCAAACTGGGACGTATCCTCGGTCCCCGGGGCCTGATGCCGAACCCGAAGGCCGGTACCGTCACCAACGACATCGGCACCGCCGTCACCGAGGTAAAGGCGGGCAAGATCGAGTTCCGCGTCGACAAGACCGGCGTGGTTCACGCCTCGATCGGCAAGGCTTCGTTCGAGCATCAGAAGATCACCGACAACGTCCGCGCCTTCATGAGCACCATCATGCAGTCGAAGCCGCAGTCGGCCAAGGGACGCTACGTCAAGGGGATTACCCTCAGCTCCACCATGGGGCCGGGCATCGTCATCGACGCAGCACACGTCGCCGACGCCGAGGAAGTGGCCGCCTGAGGTCCTTCCTCCACCGGAAAAGATATTACGCACTCAGTACGATAAACCTTCCGGGGAATTCCCGCTGTGGTCGCTTGCTTCTCATTGTGCGGCCCGGCCTGAAGTTTTCCGGAACCATCAGCCGCCTGAAGGTCAGGCGGGATCAGGGAACAACAACTTTCGGTTCCATGACCAAAGAACAGAAAAAAATCGTCGTTCAGCAACTCTCGGAGATGTTCGAAGGGGCGGTCGGTTTCTATTCAATCGATTTTACCGGATTGAATGTGGCCGATACGATCGCTCTGCGCCGCGAGTTCAAGAATGCCGGAGTGAATTACCGTGTCGCGAAGAACACGCTGATCAAGCGGGCTCTCGGCGACAAGGAAGGATATGGCGAGGAGGTCATCGAACGGCTTGTGGGACAGACCGGCGTGGCGATCGGATACGAGGATCCGGCCGCACCGGCGCGCATCCTGAAGAAGTTCATCGAGGACAGAAAAGCCGAGACGCCGAAGCTGAACTTTGCGGTGATCGAGGGGATGGTCTACAATGGAGACCAGTTGAAGCAGGTGGCCGCAATGCCGTCGCGTCAGGATATTATGGCCTCGATTCTCGGCTCGCTGAACGCCCCGGTTTCCGGCATCGTCGGCTCGATCAATGCCGTGATGCGCGATCTGGCCTCGTTGATCGAGGAAGTGGCGAAGAAACAGGCCGGAGCTTCGGCCTGAATCCCCGGGTAATTCACATCCGCACGGGACTTGGTCCCGGTACAGGAATAATCTGAACACAATTATTATTTAAATTTTTTCACGAGGAAACTATCATGGCGAACATTGAAGAGCTGTTAGAGCAGATCAGCAATCTTACTCTCGGCGAGGCTGCCGAGCTGAAGACGATGATGGAAGACAAGTTCGGCGTCACCGCTGCTGCTCCGATGATGATGGCCGCAGCCGCTCCGGGCGAGGGTGCTGCAGCCGCAGCCGAAGAGCAGACGGAGTTCACCGTCGAGCTGACCAGTGCCGGCGCACAGAAGATCAACGTCATCAAGGCGGTTCGCGAGATCACCGGTCTGGGTCTGAAGGAGGCCAAGGACCTGGTCGAGGGTGCTCCGAGCGCGGTCAAGGAGGAGATCTCCAAGGAAGAGGCCGAGGACATCAAGAAGAAGCTGGAAGAAGCCGGCGCCCAGATCACGCTGAAGTAAGGAAGAGTTGTTCTTCCAACTTCTCGATGAGTATCGATACGCAGACGGCTCCCTGTCCTGAAATTGGGCAGGGAGCCTGATTGCGTTCGGTCACTGTCCTGAGAAACCCTCTGAAACGGGTGAATTCTCACAAAATTCGGATATGCAATATCATTGAATGCGACTCGTCGGAGCCCTTTCCTATGATCCTCGGACCGGCAACTCTTTCAAAGGACATTGCAGCAGCAAACAGACCAGCGGATGAACCAGGGGCGGGATCGCCCGGACGAATGCCGAGACCATACCTGCTACAGGCAACAGACACGTCCTGTCAACAAGCTTTTTCAACGGATTCCCGAGCCTCTGATCGAGGCCCGGCGAGTCCATTTTTTGTTTGAATGATCTTTTCCCCCTATGCGAGGTATGTCGCGTTGAAGGGAGAGGACGAAGACTGAACAACGCATCTCAAGACCCCGAACAGAATATAATCGACCGGAGGAACCAGAGTGAGCACCACGGGAACAAACCGCTATCAGAAAAGAGAAAGGATATCGTTCGCCCGCGTCAACGAAATCCTGGAGATGCCTGATCTGCTGAACGTGCAGATCGAGGCCTACAAGGATTTCCTGCAGGCAGACGTTCCGCCGGAGGAACGGGAGCCGACCGGATTGGAGCAGGCGTTTGTGGCCAACTTTCCGATTCTCGACGCACGGGAAATTTTTACGCTCGAGTTTCTCGATTACCGGATCGAGCGACCGAAATACAATGTGGAGGAGTGTCGCGACCGGGAGCTGACCCATGCCGCCTCGCTGAAGGCCCGTCTGCGCCTCAGCTCGAAGGCCGACGAGGACTCCGACGACTATATCGAGACGATCGAGCAGGAGGTCTACATGGGGAACGTCCCGATGATGACCGATCGCGGAACGTTCGTCATCAACGGGGCCGAGCGGGTCATCGTCTCGCAGCTCCATCGTTCGCCCGGCGTCTTCTTCTCCGATGCGATCCATCCGAACGGAACCAGAATCTTTTCGGCGCGGATTATCCCGTTCCGCGGATCGTGGGTGGAGTTCACCACCGACATCCAGAACGTGATGTATGCCTATATCGATCGGAAGAAGAAGTTTCCGGTCACGACGCTTCTGCGTGCGCTCGGCTTCTCCTCGGACGATGAGCTGCTGGAGCTCTTCTCACTGACCGAGGAACTGAGCATTGCCGATCTGATCGACAGCGAGAACCGTGTGATCGCCGGCGACGTCATCAACATGAACACGGGCGAGATCGTCGCAAGCAAGGACGATCCGGTCACCGAGGAACTGCTGGCAAGTCTGCAGGAAGGGGGAGTGGAGACCATAAAGGTCTACACCGAAGATGCCTCGGAGAACGATTCGGTGATCCTGAAGACGATCGACAAGGACATTTCCCGAAGCGAGGAGGATGCTCTCGAGGCGATCTACCGTCAGCTCCGCTCGGGCGAGGCTCCCGATCTGGAGACGGCCCGTGCGCTGATCGACAAGCTCTTCTTCAATCCGAAGCGCTATGATCTCGGCGAGGTGGGACGTCATCGGATCAACGACCGGCTCGGACTGGATATTCCGACCGATCAGACGACGCTGACGCGGGACGACATCGTTGCCATTATCCGCTATCTGATCGAGCTCCACGCAGGCAAGCGCCAGGTGGATGACATCGACCATCTGGGGAACCGCCGCGTCCGGACCGTGGGCGAGCAGCTTGCACAGCAGGTAAATATCGGCATGTCCCGTATGGCCCGCACCATCAAGGAGCGGATGAACATCCACGACATGGATAACTTCGCTCCGTCGGAACTGGTTAACGCCCGGACGGTGACTTCGGTGATCAACACGTTCTTCGGCACCAACCAGTTGTCGCAGTTTATGGATCAGACCAATCCGCTGTCGGAGATGACTCACAAGCGGAGGATGTCGGCTCTCGGCCCGGGTGGTCTTACCCGCGAGCGTGCCGGCTTCGAGGTTCGCGACGTTCACTACACGCACTACGGGCGTCTCTGCCCGATCGAGACGCCGGAAGGTCCGAACATCGGTCTGATCTCCTCTCTCTGCATCCATGCGCGGATCAACGGATTCGGCTTTATCGAGACCCCTTACCGGATGGTGCGGGATGCGAAGGTGACCGATGAGATCGCCTATCTCTCGGCCGACAAGGAGGAAGGGGCGTTGATCGCAACGGCGACGGTGAAGATCGACAAGAACGGAAAGATCGACCAGGAGCGCGTCCGTGCCCGTAAGTCGGGAGACTTCGTGATGGCCGAGCCGCACGAGATCGAATACATGGATGTGGCTCCGAACCAGATCGTCTCCGCCGCTGCGGCGATGATCCCGTTCCTGGAGCACGACGACGCCAACCGCGCCCTGATGGGATCGAACATGCAACGTCAGGCCGTGCCCCTTCTGCGTCCGGAAGAACCGGTGGTGGGGACCGGCATGGAGTCGAAGATCGCTATCGACTCGCGTGCAATTATTACTGCCGAGCGGGACGGCGAAGTGAAGTACGTCGATTCGACGAAAGTCGTCGTCGAGTACTACAGCAATCTTTCCCGCGACGAGGAACTCGTCTCCTTCGAGGACAACCGCCGCAAGGAGTACAACCTGACGAAGTTCTTCCGGACGAACCAGGATACCTGCATCAACCAGTCTCCCGTCGTTCGGGCCGGAGACCGGTTCAAGAAGGGGGATGTCCTGGTCGACAGCAGTTCCACACGGAACGGCGAACTGGCTCTGGGGCGTAACCTTCTGGTCGCCTTCATGCCGTGGCGCGGCTACAACTTCGAGGATGCCATCGTGGTTTCCGAACGTCTGGTCAGCGAGGACGTCTACACCTCGGTTCACATCGACGTTCACTCGATCCACGTCCGCGACACGAAGCGGGGCGAAGAGGAACTGACGCGGGAGATCCCGAACGTCAGCGACGAGGCGGTCAGAAATCTGGATGAGCACGGCATTATTCGCGTCGGTTCGGAAGTGACCGAGGGGGATATTCTGGTCGGCAAGATCACGCCGAAAGGGGAGACCGATCCGACTCCGGAAGAGAAGCTTCTGCGGGCGATCTTCGGCGACAAGGCCGGAGACGTAAAGGATGCCTCGATGAAGCTCCCCCCCGGAAGCAAGGGGGTCGTCATCAATTCGCAGCTCTTCAGTCGCCGGATCATCACGAAGGATACCGATGTCCGGAAAGAGGAGAAGCGACGCCAGGAGATGCTCGACCGTCAGCTTCAGGAGTCGATCGAGACGTATACCCGGATGCTGGCCGAAAAGCTGGGGCAGTTGCTCGACAGCGAGACGTCGCTCGGGATCAAGGACCTGGACGGATCGACCGTTATCCGTGCAGGAACGGCGCTGAAGTCGGACACGTTCCTCGAGAAACTGGGAGACGGAGCCGACATCGGCACGCTGAACGGCGAGGAGGAGTGGGTTGATAACAAGAAGAAGAACGATCTGGTCGCCAAGTGCTACCGGAACTATCGCAGAGTGATCGACCGGGTAATCGAGGACACCGAGATCGAGAAGAACAAGGTGATCCAGGGGGATGAACTCCAGCCCGGCATCATGCAGATGGCCAAGGTCTACGTCGCCAAGAAGCGGAAACTTCAGGTCGGCGACAAGATGGCCGGACGCCACGGCAACAAGGGTGTGGTTGCGAAGATCGTTCGGGTGGAGGATATGCCCTTCCTGCCGGACGGAACGCCGATCGACATCGTGCTCAACCCGCTCGGTGTACCGTCGCGTATGAACCTGGGGCAGCTTTACGAGACCGCTCTCGGATGGGCCGGCCAGAAGCTGGGAATCAACTTCGCCACGCCGATCTTCGACGGTGCCCGCTGGGATGATGTGCAGGACTGGCTGGATAAGGCCGGGCTGGAACCGAGCGGCAAGACCGATCTGTACGACGGACGGAGCGGAGAGAAATTCGATCAGCAGGTGACCGTCGGCGTCATCTACATGCTGAAGCTCTCCCACCTTGTCGAGGACAAGATTCACGCCCGCTCGATCGGCCCGTACTCGCTGATCACCCAGCAGCCGCTGGGC
>CBFGQN010000182.1:0-7537 GCA_965650895.1 uncultured Ignavibacteria bacterium
AATCGTGGCTGCCAGACCCGAAGCGATGTTGAGCCCCCCCCCTGCAACTGTTGCCCACAGTCCCGATGCGGTGTTGCCGTCTCCTCCTGCAATCGTGGCCCATGCCTTCGACACCTTGTTGTTGAACCCTCCGCCAACCGTCCCGAATTCACCCCCGGCGGTGTTCGCGTTCCCCCCGGGAACGGTTGAATACATGCCAGGCGCGGTGTTGGCCTCTCCTCCTCCTACCGTCGCGCTCTTCGCCGACGCTCTGTTGTTCTTCCCCCCTGCGACCGTCGCATACTGTTCCGACGCCTTGTTGTCCTCACCCCCTCCGATCGTTGAGGCAGACCCCGAAGCGGTGTTGCTCCCTCCTCCTCCGATTGTGGCTGCAATGCCCGAAGCGATATTGCTCCGCCCTCCTCCGACCGTTGCATTCTCCGCCGTCGCGCTACTGAATATCCCGCCGGCAATCGTGGCCCCGAAACCCGAGGCATTGTTACCACCACCCCCTCCAACCGTTGCAACCGTTGTGGAAGCATCGTTGAACTGACCTCCTCCGATCACGGTCCATGCGCCGGATGCGGTGTTCTCCGAACCTCCTCCGATCCACCCATAGAGACCCGAAGCGGTGTCGTTCTCCCCCGAACCCACGCCCGCCCATCGGCCCGATGCGAGATTCGACTGACCTCCCGCCACCGTTGAGCGTTCACCCGACGCTGTGTTCGACTGTCCCCCGGCGACCGTTGAGTATTCACCCGATGCGGTGTTGTTGCCCCCTCCTCCGACCGTTGACCGGACTCCCGAAGCGGTGTCCGCATCTCCTCCGGCAACCGTCGAACTTGTTCCCGACGCCGTGTTCTTTTCCCCTCCTCCAACCGTCGATCGGAACCCCGAAGCCGTATTGATTCCTCCCCCTCCGACCGTTGATAACTCTCCCGATGCGGTGTTCCCCTTTCCCCCTCCGACCGTCCCGCTCACCGCCGACGCTCTGTTGCTCTTCCCCCCTGCAACCGTTGTCCACTCTTCCGAGGCGGTGTTGCCTTCGCCTCCTCCAATGGTGGAGAAAGCTTTCGATACGGTATTGCTCACTCCCCCGGCGACCGTTGACCCACCTGCCGATACAACGTTGTCAAAACCTCCCCCAACCACCGCATACGTATTGGAAGCGGTGTTTTGAAAACCCCCGCCAACAAATGAGTAATCACCGGAGGCCGTGTTCTCGTCTCCGCCGCCGACCGTTGCCCATGAAAGCGTCGCTACGTTCCTTCGCCCGCCGCCCACCACCGTCCATTTATCCGATGCAACGTTTTCCTGCCCTCCGCCGACGGTTGACATATCACCCGAAGCCTTGTTGCGTACTCCCGCCCCGATGCCTGAGTTCAGGCCGGATGCTACCTGATCCACATTATTCCGGTCAGTTTGCAAATCGATCGCGTTTGCTCCGCGGGCGTTTCCACCAGCATCACGCTGAATGCTCCCGTTCGTGTTGAAGATCAGCCGATCATTGTTGCCCGTGCGTATGTGGAATGCGACAGCATCTGTGGTACCGATGAAGTTTGTGAGCGGGTTGGTTCCTGCGTTGCCGAGACGGGACCAGGATGCCTGAGGAGAAGTAATGGCAGCCGGATCAAGCCAACTGAGTTGCCCGGTGGCGGCATCGTATTGCAACAAGCCTTCCTGAGCCGTCAGTGTTGCCGTCGTGGAACGGGGGAGTATATAGCGGATATCGGCCGTCTGATCTCCTGCCTCAAACGAGGTGTGGAAGGTAGTGGCAGGGGGGAAAATGCCTGAAGTGTTATTCGCTTCATAGAAGCGGAGACGACGTGCCGAGTTGTCGTTGTTCGCCAGCCAGAGATCGGTGTTGCCGAAGACCGCGACGCCGGGTGTGTTGATCGTCATACCGGCGGTCCCGCTGTGAAAACCGAAGCTTCCGACGGCAGCGGTATCGAGTACCAGAAGCCGACCGCCGGGAATTGCGGAGTGGTCGCCTGCAGCGGTATTGCTCAAGCCTCCTGCAACCGTGGCGTAGATACCCGAAGCAGTATTGTCATCTCCACCACCGACTGTCGAATGCTCTCCCGAAGCAACATTGCTCTCTCCTCCTCCGACCGTTGCATACGCTCCCGACGCGACATTGCGCTGTCCTCCTCCAACCGTCGCATACGCTCCCGACGCTGTATCGCGCTGCCCTCCGCCGACAGTCGACTGATCTCCCGTCGCAGCGTTTTCGCCGCCACCTCCGATCGTGGACAGATTGCCCGCAGCCCTGTTATTCGCACCACCCGACACCGTCGACAAACTACTCGAAGCGACGTTGCCGGTACCGCCGGAGATCGTCGATCGATTTCCCGATGCGGTGTTGTCCCCGCCCCCTCCGATGGTTGCCCGAAATCCGGAGGCTACCTGGAAGGCGCCAGCCCTGCCGAGCTGCAAATCGACGGCCTCCGTTCCACGGGAGTCGCCACCGACACTGCGCTGAATGCTGCCGTTGGTATTCAGGATCAGGCTGTTCGAGGATCCGCCGTTCACGTACAGATGCAGCGCCGTCCCGTCGGTCGTTCCAAGGAAGTTCGTGCCGGACGACGTTCCGGCGTTTCCCCCCAGCAGCCATGTTCCCCCACTCCCGGTCGGCACCAGCAGGAACTGCGCCGAATCGGTGCCGAGATCCGGAATCGTCAGTACCACATCCCGACCGAGCGGATTCGGCGTCTGGATGGTCATCGTATTTGTGGTACCGTCGGAGGCATCGTCGTCGATGACGATGCGCTCCGCGCGTAAGTCGCGATCCTGGGCGACGGCAGGGAATGCCGGAAGGAGTCCGAACACCCCGAGGAAGAAGATGAACGCACGGATTCGTGTGAGAGAGTGCGTTTGCAGCAGCGCAGAACGGCGCCGTGGCCCGATCGGAAAGAACAACACCGTATGCATACTGGTCTGATTGTCTGATGGAACAAATCAACTCTGCGAGAGCACTTCCTCCGGAAACTTCTGAAGGTACGAAGGTGCAGGCTCCGGAAGCAAGCGGACCTGCCGGTGCACTCGCGATCGTCTGTGTCGGAAGACCACCCTGCAATGACGATTTCCCGCAGGAATCTGCACTATCGGGATTGTTCTTCCCGCATCGTTTCGATCATTCGGCGCAGACTCTCGATCTGTTCGCTCTGCTCCTTGCTCCGCAACAGCACACTCTCCAGCTCCCCCTTGAGTTCTTCGATCTCCCCGGCCTGCTCCATGTTCCGCAACCGCACACTCTCCAACTCTCCCTTGAGTTCTTCGATCTCCCCCCCCTGTTCGCGGATCCTCCCGCTGTTCCCGGCCGTCCTCTCCTCCAGTCCCTGTATTGCCAGATACGAAACGCCGTGCAGATCCAGATCCGTCACCGTCGTGTCAGTGCCGATCTCTCCCAACCCGTCGCTGCCGAACGCCGCGTGGAAGTCCTGCGCCATGATGCCGTAGTGACGCGTCCCCTTCGGATCGATAGCAGGATCGTACCGCCACGTTCCAAGATCGAGACCGCGAAACTTCTCAAGAACATGTTCACCGCTCAGCGTCAGGAAGCCGATCTTCTTTGCCCTGTCGGATGCCGCTGCCCAGCCGAGCGTCACCTGTGTTCCCGCAACCGCGGAGATCGTCAGTTGCTGGCCGACAGTACCTGCTGCTGCCGGGAGGAGATACTCGACATCGGCCGTCTGTGCCTGGGCCCGGAAGCTCGTGTAGTTGGTACCGCTCGGGAATGTTCCGGTGTCGCTCTCCGCTTCATAGAATCGTAACTGACGCGCTGCCGTATCGTTGTTCGCCAACCAGAGATCCACGTTCCCGAACACCGCGACGTTCGAGTCGGATATGGTCATTGCGTTCGAGCCGGAGGTTCCTCCAAGAAAACCGAAGCTGTTTGAAGAGGAGGCGTCCAGAGTCAGCCAGCTTCCTCCGGGGATTGCGCTGTATCCGCCGGCTGCGGTGTTGTTGATGCCGCCGCCGATGGCGGCGGCGGTCCCTGAGGCTGTGTTGTCGTTCCCCCCCGCAACCGTCGCTCGTCCGGATGACGCGGTATTGCCGAAACCTCCGCCGATCGTTGTGTTCTGACCCGACGTCACGTTTTCCCTGCCTCCGCCGATCGTCGACCGGTGGCCCGAAGCGACGTTATCAAGCCCGCCACCGACGGTGGCTTCCGCACCGCTCACGATGTTGTTCCAGCCGCCGGAGACCGTTGCATCCAAGCCGGAAGCAGTGTTGTTCCGACCCCCGCCGATGCTTGCATTGCTCCCCGAAGCAACGGCATAGAGGGAATCGCGCCTGATCTGCATATCGACCGCATTGTCCCCCCGTGCATCCCCGCCGATATTCCGCTGCACGCTCCCGTTCGTGTTCAGAATCAGGCCGTTGGACGATCCGCTGTTGACATACAGATGAAGTGCGGTGGCGTCCGTCGTCCCCAGGAAATCCGTGCCGGGTACGGTTCCAGTGTTCCCGGCCAGACTCCAGGTAATTCCCCCCACATTCGTCCAGCTCATGACACCCGTCGTATCGCCTGAAAGAACCTGACCGTTCGCGGTCGGCGGGGCCGTTGGAAGAACATAGTTGATGTCCTCACTCTGATCGCCCGCCTCGAAGGAGGTATAGAACGTCGACGCCGACGGGAACGCCCCGGTCGCCCCGCTTGCTTCGTAGAAGCGAAGACGGCTGGCCATGTTGTCATTGTTCGCAAGCCACAGATCCGCGTTGCCGAAGACCGCGATGTTCGGTGTTGAGATCGTCATGGGGTGACCAAAGGCATTCGACAAAAAGCCGAAGCTGCCGTCCGCGCCGGCATTCAGGGTCATATTGGCCCCCCCCGGAATCACGCTGTAATCACCGGCGACGTTATTGAAGCTGCCGCCGCCGATGGTCGAATTGTTCCCCAACGCCCCTTCAGCGAGATTGCCCTGCCGCTGCAGGTCAACCGCTCCCGTTCCCCGCGTGCCGCCGAACTGGCTCCGCTGCAGGCTTCCGTTGGTGTTGAGGATCAGAACATTGCCGTCTCCGTTGTTCACATAGATACGAACCGGCTTCGAGTCCGTCGTCCCTATAAACGATCCCCCCGGTATCCCAGCATTTCCAGAAAGCAACCAGGTTCCTCCGGTAACCTGTGTTGCGTCCAGCCAGCTTAACTGTCCCGTGGCCGTGTCCAACTGCAGTATGCCGGCTTTCACGGTACTTGACGGTGCTGTCGAATCCGGAAGGATGTAGGAGATATCGGCCGACTGTGCACCGGCTTCGAAGCTTGTATAATGTGTCCCGTTCGGAAAGGCCCCGGTACTGCTGTTCGCCTCATAGAAGAGAAGGCGGCTTGCGGTGGTGTCATTGTTCGCCAGCCAGAGATCGGTGTTCCCGAAGACCGCCACGTCCGGAGCACTGATTGTCATACTCGTTGAACCAGTCTGATTGCCTCCCAGAAACCCGAAACTTCTGTCGGCTGCGGTATCGAGCGTCAGACCGCGCCCACCGGCGATCATGGTGTAATCTCCCGAAGCGGTGTTCGATCTTCCGCCCGAGACTGTTGCGCCGAATCCCGAAGCGGTGTTCAATGTTCCGCCGGAGACCGTTGCGCGGGATCCCGAAGCGGTGTTCCCACCTCCACCGGAGACCGCGGTAAGGTCACCGGTGGAGGCGTTGAGGTAGCCTCCCCCTATCGTTGAATAATCTCCTGATGCCGTGTCGGCCTGACCTCCCCCCACCGTTGAGTAAACTCCCGAAGCGGTGTTGGAATTTCCACCGGAAACGGCCGAACCGTAGCCGGCCGCGACGTTCACCAGACCGCCGGAAACCGTTGATCCGGTCCCCGAAGCGCCGTTACGCAGACCTCCGCCGACTACTGCGTAACTTGTTGACGCCACGTTCGACTCGCCGCCGGAAACCGTTGCGTGATCTCCCGAGGCCACCTGCGTCGCCGTCTCCCGTGTGATCTGCAGGTCAACGGCGGCGGCCCCCCGGGCGTCGCCGGCGGTATTCCGCTGGATGCTCCCGTCCGTGTTCAGAATCAGGCCGTTGAGGGTCCCGCCGTTAACATACAAGTGCAGTGCCGTCGAGTCGGTGGTTCCAATGAAGTTTGTGCCGGGCGTCGTTCCGCTGTTCCCCGCCAACCCCCACGCACTGTCGCTTACGTTGATAGAATTCTGTGCCGCCCAGTCGAGCTTCACCTGCGATCCGGATACTGACTTCACCGACAGGAAATCCCCGGTAATCCCCGCCGTGTCCGGAAGAATGTACCGGATGTCCGCCGTTTGTGCCTGTGCTTCGAACGATGAGTAGTTGGTTGTGCCGGGGAACGCGCCCGTCGTGCTGTTCACTTCGTAGAACCGGAGTTGGCTCGCGCCGTTGTCATTGTTGGCGAGCCAGAGATCGGTGTTGCCAAAGACCGCCACGTCCGGCGTCGAGATCGTCATGGGTCTGAGAGCGGAGCTCCCTCCCAAAAATCCGAAGCTGTTGCTGGCAGATGAGTCCAGCGTCAGACCCGATCCGCCTGCAATTGCCGAATATCGTCCCGAAGCAGTGTTTAAGTATCCCCCGGAAACCACGGAACGAGCTCCCGAGGCGATGTTGTTCCATCCTCCACCCACGGTCGAGTATTCTCCGGATGCCCTGTTCAGTCGGCCCCCGGAAACGGTTGCATTGGCTCCCGACGCAGTGTCGTTCCAACCGCCGCCGATGTTCGAATAATCACCTGATGCCATGTTCCCTTCTCCGCCGGAGACCGTCGATCGCGGTCCCGACGCAGTGTTCTGGTATCCGCCGGAGATTGTCGATCGCTGTACAGACGCGATGTTGTTTGCCCCGCCTGCTACAGTTGAATAATCCCCCAATGCCCTGTTCGACGAGCCTCCGGAGACCACTGCGGAGAGTCCGGAAGCGGTGTCGCTGATACCTCCGCCGACAGTACTGTTCGACCCGGATGCGAGGTTGAACTTTCCTCCTGCGACCGTCGATATGGCTCCCGATGCGGTGTTCTTTGATCCCCCTCCGACTGTTGAATGGAACTGCGATGCAATGTTCGATTGCCCTCCTCCGATCGTTGCGTAGTTCTGCGACGCATGGTTGCTCTGTCCTCCCGACACCGTTGATGCGTCGCCCGACGCGGTGTCGCGATTACCCCCTCCGACCGTTGAGTTATTTCCCGACGCAACGCTCAACCCACCACCTGCTACCGTTGCATTGCTACCGGAGGCAAGGTTCGTGATACCGCCGCCGATAGTGGAACTTTCTCCCTGAGCGGTATTCGCATTGCCGCCGCCGACGGATGCATGCTGCGCGGAAGCGGTGTTCCCACCTCCGCCGGAAACCGTGGAGCTGATTCCTGAAGCCGTGTTGTTGGATCCACCGCCGACTGTGGCATTCCCCGATGAAGCGCTGTTCCCGGCACCTCCTCCAATAGCCGAGTTACTCCCCACAGCCGTATTGTTTGCCCCCCCCCCAACGGTGGAACTTTGTCCGGTTGCCGCGTTCACCAATCCCCCCCCGACCGTGGAAGTAACTCCCGACGCGGTGTTCTTATACCCGCCGGACACGGCGGAGCGATACT
>CBFGQN010000183.1:0-7535 GCA_965650895.1 uncultured Ignavibacteria bacterium
GTCGCGGTGCGGGGGTTGTTCTGCGGGACAGGTTTCTATACCGTAGATTTGCCGGGTTCGTCCGGGAAACATGATCTTGATCGAGTGTGACCACCGTAAAAGCGATTCATATCACTGTGCGATTTATCACAGCGCGACTCGCCCCTCTGCTGCTCGGGATGCTTGCCGCGTGCGCAAGCGGCGAGAACATTCCCCCTCCGGGAGGTCCGCCCGACAAGGAGCCGCCGATAATCCGTGAGACGTACCCGCCGGACGGAACGATCAACTTTGCCGAGAGGAAGGTGGAAATCACCTTCAACGAATACCTTCAGGAATCGGGTGTCGCTCAGGAGATCATCATCACGCCGATCCCCGAGCGTCCGCCGGAGATCGACTGGAACGGTAAAACGCTGGAGATAGAGTTCCGCGATCCCCTCCTTGAGAACCGGACCTACGCAGTAACGGTCGGTTCCGGAGTCACCGATCTTTCCGGCAACCGGCTCGGTTCTCCGGTCACGCTCCGGTTCTCCACCGGACCGGTGATCGACAGCGGCAGGATTGCCGGGACGGTGACCGGTGCGGAAGGACGGAGTCCCTACGTCTTTGCCTGGATCGTTCCGGACGACGTCGCGACGTTCAACGACACGATGAACTTCGATCAGACGCCCCCCGACGTCATCGCTCCGGTTGCCGACAACGGCTTGTTCTCGCTGGAAGGTCTGCCGCCGGGACGCTATCGTCTGGCGACGGTAACCGATGAGTTCGCCGACCGGCGCTACTCCCCCGGAACCGACGCGTTCGGCGTTGCAGTAACGGACTACACGATCGCGCCGGACTACGCGCCGGTCACCGGCGTCAGACTCCGTCTGAACCCTGCCCCGCTGGACATTACGCCGCCGCAACTTTTCTCGGCCATGCCGGCAAGCCGGACACGAACGGATCTGACGTTCAGCGAACCGATCGATACCGGAACGATTCGTCCGGAGCGATTCCGGTTGACGGTTGCCGGGACGGAAATCCCGGTAGTGCAGGCGTGGAGATCGACGGTCAATCCGCTACGGATCACTCTCCGGCATGACGCTCTGACTGCTGACGCACCGGCGGAAATCCGGATAAGCGATCTCCGCGACACCACCGGTCTGCTCATCAGCGATACGGCACGGAGCAAGGAGTTCACCACAACGCAGAGCCGGGACACCATCCCGCCGCAGTTCCGGTTCTCCGTTCCGGTTGATGGAACAATCCGGACCACCGACACGATCCTGCTGCAATTTGACGAGCCGGTGACGCTCGACCGGAGCCGAACGCTCGTCCGGCTGATCGACACGGCATCGGGCAAGGAAATCGGGTACCGACTTGCCGAGAGCTCTCCCGGCACACTCATCGCCACAGCAACCGACACGACGTTCAACGTCCCGTCGGCCCTTTTTGCAATCGATCTCGGCGGATTCAGCGATCCGGGGGGATACCGGACCGATACGATTCGAAGGATACCGGTGACGATCAAACCGCTGCCGCAGCGGGGGACGTTGCAGGGAAGACTGATCGACTCGACGGCACCGAACGTTCCGCACGTGATTGTGCTGCGATCGACCGAAGAAGGAGGGGAGTTCAGAATCAGACTCGACCGGGCCGGTCCCTGGGAGATTACGGATATACCGGCCGGGCACTACCGCCTGACCGCCTTCCGGGACACCGACGGGGACGGTCTCTACGACTACGGATCACTCTCCCCCTACCGTCCGGGAGAAGTCTTTACGCAGCGGGAAGGAACCGTTCAGGTCCGGGCGCGATGGACGACGACGGATGTGGATGTCGGATTCTGAGGTAAAGGGGAGGGTAGCCGTCGGGTTTATCCCGACGCACCGGAGACCCGGAGCGGGTCGAGGCTTGCTCAGCTTTTCCGAAGCGGGGAGGGAACGATCCTCATAGCTTGACGGATACTCTCTACACGGAAGAATCACGCATCCGAAGCGCGCGGAAGCAAAGAACGCAAAGTTGACGGCTCATCCCTGCTCCCTGACCGCTCACTCCCTCACCCCTACAGACCGACTCGAACCTTTACCACTTCCTGCATCTCGCCGTCGGTAAAACGGACGAGATAGATTCCCGCCGCCGGCTTTCCCGGCAGCTCGATCTTCCAGCCGTCGGTCACCACATTCGGAAAGCGCTTCTTCACGATCACCTCCCCGAGTGTGTTGCTCACCTCCACAGTCATCGGCAATCTCCTCGTAGTCGACAGGTTGAAGGCGAGATATCCTTCTTCGTACCGCACGTTCGATACGGCAAACCGGCTGCCGGTCTCCCCCTTCGATCCGGAACGGTCATCGACCGACAGCAGGTTGTAGATCTCCTCCGGATTCGACGTGCCGTACCGGACACGATACTCCCGTTCGGTCGCCACATTCCTGAAGACCTGCCGCTCCCCGTCGGCCCACTCCACCACGACGCTGTCGACCGTTTCGGTCTCTCCGACGCCGAAGTGAAGTGCGTTGCTGTTCTGCGTGCCGGTTGCCCCGCTCCCTCCCCCCTGCAGTTCGCGGAAGAAGAGTTGATCTCCATTGTGAACCGTCACCCGCGTTCCGTATCCGTCCTCCGGTATCCCCGCTTCCTTTTCTCCTTGCAGTCTGAAGATGATACCCTTTCCTTTCAGAGGAAGATCGTTCCGGTAGAGCGTCAGTTTCTCGTGGGGCGTCGCCACCAGAAGGTCGAGATCGCCGTCCCGATCGTAGTCCAGTCGGGCCGCCGTCCAGGCTCCGTGAATCCGCAGACCGACATCCCAGGTCCGGTCGTGCAGACGCCAGTCTTCACCCGGTCCTCCGTTGAAGTAGAGCCGTGAGAGACGTGCCGGTTCTCCGCTTGCCCCCTCCTTCTGATAGGAGTAGTGGCAATGGAAGAGATCCTGGTATCCGTCCAGATCGAAATCTCCCCAGACGACGCCGGTGTTCATCTCGAAGAACTTGACGCCGAGCGAGGAACGGACTTCTGTGAACCTGTAGTCGGGACCTCCCTCGTTGCGGTAGACCAGCGAGGGATTCGAGACACGGCCACGCCAGTCCGGATGCCCGAGATTGCCGACCGTCAGGTCGACAAGCCCGTCGTTGTTGTAGTCGGCCCAGTCGGCTCCGATGCCGTGTCCGAAGTATTGCGGCTCGGCGGTCGGCACTCCCCTGACGCCGGTAGCTGCGGCGACATCGGTAAAGGTTCCGTCACTGTTGTTTCTGTAGAGCACATCCGGAGCAAGCCGGTAGGTGGCGACAAAGATGTCGGTCCGCCCGTCCCGGTTGTAGTCGGTCGGAGCCGCCCCCCAGCAGTCGGTGTTCAGTCCCGATTCGGCAGCCGGGATACCGACATCGGCGGTGACGTCGGAAAATGTTCCGTCACCATTGTTCCGCCAGAGCCTGTCCTGAAAGAAGATTTCGGTATAGGTCGCATTCGCTCCCGTATCGATCCGTCCGTTGCTGATGAACAGGTCAAGGTAGCCGTCCCGGTCGAAGTCAAACCAGATCGGCGTCACCGTCGGCGCATAGTTTCTGATGCCCGATTCCCCGAAGACGTTGGTGAATGTCCCGTCGCCGTTGTTTCGCCAGAGCGTGTCGGGACGCATCAGGATCGTGTCACCTCCGGAGGGGAGCTTCTCCACCCGGAGTTTCCCACCCCGCACGCCGAAGCAATCAAGATCGCCGTCGTTGTCATAATCCCCCCAGACGGTGGTGTTGGCGATAATCCCCATATCCATCCGCGTAAACGTTCCGTCACCGTTGTTTTGCCAGAAGTTCGATCCGGCCGCAACGTCATCCCAGCCGTCGTTGTTCCAGTCGGCCACGCTGACCCGGGCCGAGGAGATCGGTCCGTTCGGACCGACCAGTCCGGCACTCTCGGTAACGTCAACCATCGTCGGCAGTGGAGGGGGAGCCGAACCGTCTCCTTCCGGATAATCGTACTCGACCAGCAATCGGACCATGAAGTCTCCAGCAGCAAGCTGGTACAGTCCGGGAAACCCGAGAGAGTTGTTCTGCGCCGGATCCATCAGGAACGATCCGTAGGGAGTCTTCTGCGAATTGTTGTCGACTCCCCAGAGCAGACCGTTCGGATCGATCCGATGCTGGATCACGACGCGATCATGACCGTCGATATGGATATTCATTTCGCTCAGGTCGTACTCCTTCCAGCCGGGCGTGCCGTCATACTGAATAATGAACGGAGGGGCGATCGTGTTGTAGGACCAGACCCAGCTTGTCGGGGGGACGGCACCGGCGGCGGCATCGCCGACAATCCATATCGTATCGCTCGCCGGAGTCGCGGTCGGGAAATAGATTCGCAGTCCGACCAGGCGGCAGGGACCTTCCGGTTCCAGAATCACCGAAGCCTCGCTCCCCGGATTGTTGTGAACTCCTCCGGCCAGTCCGCCGTCGCGACGGACGGTCGAGTATTCCTGCGCAAAGGCCGGAAGCGCAACGGTGATGAGGAGAAAGGAAAGGAGTGTTCCGAAGTACGTAGAATTCTTCATGGAAGATCGCCTCTCTGTTCTGGTGGTCCGGGACAGATCGTCCCATCGTCTGGATTCAGGTCGGGTAAGATATTGTATTTGCGCTGGAAAAACCACCAGCTTTTTCGCCTTGATATTCTGCTGAGGAGAGAATCGGCACGATCCTTGTGTATACCGGACGAATTATTTGTGAAGAGACAATCGACCATATCGTACTCATCGGGTGAGATCAAAGCCGAGGTGCGGAGCATGATGCTCCTTGCACTTCCGGTTGTTCTGGCCCAGCTCAGCCAGATGAGCATGGGCTTTATCGACACGTTCATGGTGGCGAAGCTCGGACCGCAAGCACTGGGAGCGGTCGGCATCGGCAACGTGGTCTACTTCTTCTACGTCGTCTTTTCCTTCGGTACGCTGGCAGCCGTCAATCCGATGGTGGCCCATGCGTTCGGCGCCGGCGACGAGAAGGAGATCGGACGTTCGGTGGCGCAGGGTCTCTGGCTTGCCTTCTTCCTGACGGTGATCGGTTTCGGTGTTGTCTGGAACACCGAGACGATCCTGCTGGCCGGAGGACAGGAACCGGAGGTGGCGGCGCTGGCCGGAGATTATACCCGGGCGATGAGCTGGGGGATGGTGGCCAACCTCTGGTTCAGCGTCTTTCGCGGATTCTGCGATGCGGTCAGCAGAACGCGCGTTGCGATGGTCATCTCCTTTACGGCAATCTTCTTCAACATCATCGCAGACTACGCACTGATCTACGGCAATCTCGGCATGCCCGCGCTCGGTGCGGTCGGTGCAGGCTATGCCACCGCGTTTGTCCGGTGGGTCATGCTGGGACTGATGCTCATCTACGTCTTCGGCACCAAAGAATTCCGCCGCTACCGTTTTCTCTACCGGGCACGGATTCCCCGTCCCCGCTATCTGGTAAGGATGCTGAAGCTCGGTCTGCCGATCGGTGCGACGCACAGCATGGAACATGGTGCGTTCGGTGTGACGTCGCTGCTGATGGGGACGATCAGCACGGTCGCCCTTGCAGCCCACCAGGTCTCGATCATGCTGGCGGCGTTCGCCTTCATGGTTCCGATGGGGACATCCTTTGCGATCACGACGCGTGTCGGACAGAGCATGGGGCGCGGCGAGCCCCGTGCGGCCGCTCTCGCAGGATGGGTCGGCATCGGCATCGGCACGCTCTTCATGTTCCTGACGGCTTCGATCTTCACGCTGATACCGGAGAAGCTGGCGACGGTCTTCACCGACGATCCGCCGGTCGTCGCCTATGCGACCGGGCTGCTGGCACTGGCAGGAGCCTTCCAGATCTCCGACGGCATTCAGGTGCTGGCGATCGGCGCGCTCCGTGGCATGAAGGATACGGCACGCCCGATGATCATCAACCTTGTCTCCTACTGGCTGATCGGCATCCCGAGCGGCTGGCTCCTGGCGTTCGAGGCCGGACTCGGGGGACAGGGACTCTGGTGGGGACTGGTCATCGGTCTGTCGGTGGCCGCAGCGCTCCATACGTTGCGGTTCAGGAAACTGGTAGGGCGGGGAGAAGTTGAGAGTCGGGAGTTAAATCGTTGATAGTTTGACGGAGATGCAGGGAGTCGGGGGAAGGGCAGGTTAAATAGTTGTGTCGTTGAATGGTTGAATAGTTGAGTGGTTGATAGTTTGACCGGAGTCGCAGGGACGGAGGGGCAGAATTGAATGATTCTTTGTTGAGGGGGGCTTTCAGGAGTCAAGAGGTTTATGTCCTTTCCGGCAACGGAAGTTCGCGTGATATTACGTGTACTAGCCACGACAAGATCTGACAGTGAGGAGGAATCAGACAGCGTTTGTTAATGTAGTTAAGATTGTCCGATGACCGACTTCTGGCTTGCGCGCCTCTCCGGTCTGCCCGGAGTCCTCATCATGGTCCGGTGTTCGACGCGATGCAGGAACGATTCCAGCCGTCGGATCGTGTTGCCGTTCAAGTAGTTTCTGTTCAGCCAGTTCTCGAGAGTCCAGAAAGGTCTGCATTGGTGTCTTCCCGAAGCAATACTTCCCGGAATGGGTTCGCTCGGTGTTGTACCAGAGCATCCACTGATCCAGATCACTCTGGAGCTCTTCGATCGACCGATAGACCTTCTTGCGGAAGGCAATAGAATAGAACTCTTCCTGCATGGTGCGATGGAAGCGTTCGCAAATGCCGTTGGTCTGCGGGCTTTTGGCTTTGGTGGTCGTGTGGTCGATATCTTCAATCGCCAGGTAAAGCTGGAACTCGTGGTGCTCGCGCGCGCCGCAGTATTCGGTTCCCCGATCACTCAAAATGCGCAGCACCGGAATGCGATGCTCTTCGTAGAAGGGAAGGACCCGGTCGTTGAGCACATCGGCCGCAACCAGTGCGTTCCTGCGGTCATAGAGCTTGGCAAAGGCGTTTTTTGAGTAGGTATCGATCACCGTCTGCTGATAGATGCGTCCGACTCCCTTGATGGTGCCGACGTAGTAGGTATCCTGAGCCAGCAGGTATCCCGGGTGTTCGGTCTGAATCTCCCCATGGGCCGTCTTTTCCTGTTTGGCCTTCTCCAAAGCGGCCACCTGTGCTTCGGTCAGAAGGATACCTTCTTCGGCTGCCTTGGCTTCCAGGACTTTCAGGCGTTTGGGAAAGGTCTCCAGATTGTGACGTACCCAGACCGATCGGACTCCTCCCGGCGAGATGAACAGGCCACGTTTTTTGAGTTCATTGCTGGCGCGAACCTGTCCGTAGGCAGGATACTCGGTCGCGATCTTGACGGTCGCCTGTTCAATCTCCGCAGCGACACGATTCTTTGGATTGGGCTTGCTTCGGCTCAGCTCGACCAGTGCGGCTTCGCCTCCCTGGTCGTAGAGTTCTTTGAACCGATAGAAACTGTCTCGGCTGTAGCCGAAGATCTTGCAGGCTTGCGAGACGTTTCCCAACTGTTCGGAAAGGCGGAGCAGTCCCAGCTTGTTTTTGAGTACTTTCTGTTCTGTAGTCATGGCATAATCCTCAGTTTGAGTATTTGATGCTTCCACTTCAAATCTACTCCTACTGTCAGATTATGTCGTGACTACTTCA
>CBFGQN010000184.1:0-7523 GCA_965650895.1 uncultured Ignavibacteria bacterium
CACCTTCTTTGGGGTGGTTATGTGTCTTTGACTATGCCGTACTTTCGATGCGAACACCCCGGGTCTATAAAGTCCGGTGAATTATAAGATTGGAGTTGTCCTGCTCAGGTGACCCCTCCTTACTCCCCGGCCTTCGAAATAAATACCTGCAGCACCTTCTCTCAAGACAAATGCCCGATCGGCACTCTACGCCGACCGGGCATCGTTTTATTCAGCAAGGAACTGCCGTTCAACAGACCGGAAGCTTATGCCTCCTCCATCTCCTCGGTCACCTTCCCTTTCTTCTTCTTCTCGGTCGCCTCCACCGGAGCTGCGGCGGAGTCGGAATCTCCCTCCACCAGACCGAGACGCTTCTGGACCTCGAGGTAAAGCGCGTCAAAGAGTTCCCTGTTCTCCTGCAGAACTCCCTTCAGTGCGTCGCGACCCTGCACGCGCTCGTCGCCGAAGGTGAACCAGGAGCCGGAGCGTTCGATGATGCCGTAGTTGATCGCCAGATCGAGCACGTCGCCGACTTTCGAGATCCCCTCGTTGTACATGATGTCGAACTCCACCTCCTTGAACGGCGGGGCGACCTTGTTCTTGACGATCTTCGCCCGCACGCGGTTGCCGATGATGTCCGATCCGTCCTTCAGGATCTCGCGACGACGGATGTCGATGCGGACCGAGGCGTAGAACTTCATGGCGTTTCCGCCGGTGGTCGTCTCCGGGTTGCCGTAGATCACGCCGATCTTCTGGCGCAACTGGTTGGTGAAGATCACCGCGCATTTCGTCTTGCCGATCGCCGCGTTCAGCTTCCGCATCGCCTGGGACATCAGGCGGGCCTGCGATCCCATCTGTGCGTCACCCATCTCTCCTTCGATCTCCACCCGGGGCGTCAGAGCCGCCACCGAGTCGACGACGATCACGTCGATTGCGCCGGAGCGGACGAGCGTATCGACGATCTCCAGCGCCTGCTCGCCGAATTCCGGCTGCGACAGCAGAAGATTGTTGACGTCGACGCCGAGCCGGCGGGCGTACTGGATGTCGAGCGCATGCTCCGCGTCGACGAAGGCGGCGATGCCCCCCTGACGCTGCGCTTCGGCGATAACGTGGAGACAGACGGTGGTTTTTCCGGAGGATTCCGGGCCGTAGATTTCAACGATGCGTCCGCGGGGGATGCCGCCGATGCCGATGGCGGCGTCCAGCGACAGGGAGCCGGTGGAGATTGCGTCGACCGGGACAACCGCCTGGTCGTTCAGTCTCATGATCGAGCCTTTGCCGTGCTGCTTCTCGATCTGGTCAATCGCGTTGTTCAACGCCTTGACCTTTGCTTCGTTCGGAACGTTAGCCATAGTTCAATCCGGTTGGGTTAATTGAAAAAACAACATATTGATCGTGGTTGACAAACATACGGATAAAGGATGATTTTGTAAACCACAATGTGTGAGAGTTTACAGGGCGTTTCAGGCGGGAATAATACGGGAAAAACGGTCGCGACGTAAGGTGTTCAGAAAAAAATATCGGGGCGGAATTACGGTTTTGCGGAGAATTTGTTGGAATTAAAGCGGAATTCCCGAAGCCGGGTCCGGGCAATGGTTCCCAGGCTTCTGGAACGGCGCAGGACACCCCGGAAGGAGAAGTCGATGTAGCGGTTCATGCGTCTGGTCAGCAGGGCGGCGATCGTCGTGTTCCCCAGCAGAACGCCTGCGGCCATGCCGTCGGCGCTGAATTCATAGGTGAGGGCAAGACCGGCTCCGGCCAGCACGATCGTTCCGGTCAGCATTCCCCTGAACAGATCCCGCGTCTCGCCGATGCCGAGCAGGACCGAGGAGGGGACGATGATGAAGGGCATGGCGAAGCCGGAGGCGATCAGCCACTGGAAGACGGTGGAGGCCGACTCGAACTCCGGAAGGATGATCGGGATGCCGATCGGCGCCAGGGCGATCAGCAGAATCGTCAGCGGGTAGAGAATGGCGACCAGGGCGGCGGTGGCCAGAACCGTGAGGTCCTGTACCCGCTCCTTGTCGTCGCGTGAGTAGGCGTTGGAGGTAGCCGAGATCAGCAGAAGCTGTCCGGCTTCGCGCAGCGCCTCGAAGATCCTGTAGAAGATCCGGGCTGCCGTGTAGATGCCGGCCGCCACCGGTCCGCGGGTTGCCGAGACGATGGCGACATCGACGTTCTGCTGGATGATCGTCATGATTCCGGTTCCCCCCTGATGCATGCCGATGCTGATGATCCGCCGGGTTGCCCCGGCGACGTTCCGGAAGGCCGGGACGATCTTCACGCCGCAGGAGAGGGCGCCGACAACCGAACTGGCGATCAGGGCGAAGAGGTTATACCAGACCATGTCCATCGTTCTGGAGAACGTCCCGGTGCGCCAGCCATAGATCATCAATCCGACGAACCCGCCGAAGTAGACCAGATCCAGCAGAAAGATGCGCGCAATCCCGTAGTCTACCTGCAGGACCCTGATGGCGACGTTCCGCGGAATCGTTGCCCCGACCGTGGCGGTCATAAGAATAAACGCCTCGGTTCCGGTCGGACCGGTTTTCAGAATGTCGGCAAAGAACCAGGCGAAGAGGGAGACGATGCTGCCCAGAGCCAGACTCAGCACCGTGTAGAGAGCCGAGCCTGCGGTGACGATCGGTCGCTGATCGGCCTCGAATTCGGAGGCCAGCTTCACCATCGGCTGCAGAAAAAAGAAGTCACCGGTCAGACTGATCGAGAGGAAGAGCGTCTGGAAGACGACCCACGTCCCCCATGCCTCGGTGGTCAGCAGACCGAAGTGGAGCGGGATTGCCACGACCGCGACGCCGTAGATCATCGGCAGGGCTTTGTCGGCCGCCGTCCATGCGGTCAGGCGGAGCCGATTGCTTTTCCGTTCCGGTATGATGTCTTCCTGGTCGATCATGCATTCTGATTGGAGACGAACCGACAAAGATAGGCGATTTCCAGGGGAGCCTCTCCATCGACGAAAATTTCGATTCGTGTAGAGGGGAGGAGCAGACCATATCCGGGGGAATACAGGCTTTCCCGGATATTGATCCGATGGCTGCAGGTGATGCGCAGAGAGCCTCTGTCAGGTTCGGTGCCGTGACGTAATTCTACACTATCCTCCGCAATCTTTATTCCCCGAGCTTCTTCCGGCAATGTGAAACCGATTTCGGCCCGATGTCTGCCGGAGCCGAGAATCCGGTCCCGAATCTCCACCTCATCTCCCTCCATCCGCCAGTGACGTTCCACAACGATTCCTCCTCCGGGAAGGCGGTCGTATGCGTGATGCCGGGCCGTCAGGAGCAACGGGTCGTTTGTTTCTCCGGAAGCCTCTTCAAGATTTGATGTGATGATCTCCGTCCGTGTCCGATCCGACTCCACCCGCCACAGACCGGAGAACCGGGCGATCTCTTCGCGGTCGATGCAGGGGGCGTTGTGGGCGGCGGTCGATCGCAACGCATTTCTCAATATCTCATCCCTTGTGTAGCATCCGGTCCCCGGATCAATCAGCCAGGCTCGCCCGTCGGCTGAGTGAAGCGTGAATGAGAGCGTATCGTTATTGCCGTGCAGACCGATCGGTCCCACATCGGCGGTCAGATGCCAACGGCTGTTTCTCAGCAGGGCAAAGCCTCCGTCACCGTAGAGTCGTGACGTTGCGGGGAGAGAAGAGGGGGCGGGGGGGAGTCCGAAGAAGAGAGTGAAAAGAGAAGGGGAGACCGGTTCCTTCGGTTCCATGTTCTTTCCTGAAGTTCCGGTATCCGACTGCAGAAATGATGAAGCCAGGTGAAGGAGCGGACGGTGGTCGTACAGCGATTGGTCGGAGGCCAGACGGAGAATGACGCCGTCATCCGAGTCTCCGAACTGCGGTACGGTTGCCCCGTCGGGGGGAAGATAGTCCCGGACGAACCGGGTCATCTTTGTGATGGTCTCCCGTTCGTGGGGACCGAACGCTCTGCCGACCCGCTCGGCGATGATCCCGGCGATCACATACATCTCCAGAACGAGAGCGTGATAGGAGATCGAACATTCGTAGTGAACCCCGTCCGGCGTCACCTGGCGCTCCAGCTCTCGTGCCATACGTCGTTTTCCGTCCTCGAACCATTCCTTCCCTTCGGTCGTGTCGAGGAAAAGGGCGCCGGTGACCATCAGGCCGAAGCAGTTTGCGATGTAGTGGTTGGTCAGGTTCGGGAAGTATTCCAGATTGCGGGCAAGATAGCGGCCGTGTCCGTAGAGGACCCGGTAGTAGTCCAGCCACCACTCGACCGGTATTTCCGGTGCATCATCGAAGAACGCTCCTCCGGCTGCGAGCCAGAATCCCCGGATGCCGACTTCCATCGGCATCGCCCAGTTGACGCCGGTGTGAATCGGGTTCTCCCGCTGCCAGTCGTCGATCAGTCGCCGGAAGGCTTTGCTCCATTCCTCTCCCCCTTCCGCCTCCGTTTCAACCAGTCGGGCCAGACCGAGCCAGCCGATCCAGTACATCCGGCTCAGTTCCCAGGGATACTTCACATCGGCACCGTCCCCTTCAAGGAAACGTATCCGGTGGAAGGGATCCCGGGGCCACGTCTTGCCGCTTCCGTAGTCCCGATGCCAGTCGAATCCCCCTTCGGGTTCGGCAATGCAGAGACCGAGAGCGGGGAACCGGCCGGAGGAGATCAGAGCGGCATCGCGTCGAAAAGAAGTGTCGGCGGAACGAAGTTCGTTGCGAACCTCTTCAGTCCGTTGCGGATCGTTCAACCACGGAGTCAGAAGTTCCCGGCTGCGCCCCGTCAGTCCGCTGACCAGAGAATCTGCGCTGCGAATCTGCGGTGGAAACAGTTGAAGAAAGGCTTCCCGATCCGGGAGCTCCGGAGGATTTTCCGCATAGGCCCGACGAATCCGTTCCTGACGGAGCACCTCAAGCACGTGGCCCGTGCCGTGCCTGCCGAGCGAGGCGATCAGCCGTTTGAGTCGTCCCGCCAGAGTCTGATCCGCCATACGTCATTCGGGTTCTCACGGGTCAGGCGGAGCGTTGCAAGTCCTTCGATGATAAAGGTTTCGCTGGCCTGGAGCGTGATGCGGAGATTATATCCCCGCGTGACAATCGTGAAGAGAGAATCGCCGTTCTGCGAGTAGATCGATGTCCACTTCAGGTCGATCTGGTCGGCCCCCCGGAACAGATTCCAGGTAATACGCATCTCTTCGTCCCGGTTGAAGACCTGGTCGTTCCGTTCCGGATCGAAGTAGCGGAATTCAAAGTCGGGATGGAGAAGTTCGCCGTAGATCAGCGTGTCGCGATAGGTGTATGCGTATTGGATGTTCTGGAAGACCCCCTCGACCGTATGTTGATCCCCCAGGAGTGTGGAACTTGGATTCAGTTCCGGATCAAGTGCCGGGGCAAACGGATTGGTGCAGCCCTGGATGGCGAGCAACGTGAGGAGAAGTATCCCTATATGTGGAAAAGCTTTCAGACGACCGCCGTTAGAGTTATGCGTGCTGATAGTCGGAACCGAGCGTCGGGGAGAACATACGAATTGCCCTCCTGAGAATCAATGCAATTCGGAATCAATTCGAGAAGCGGGCCTTCAGCAGCGACCAGCTCGGCTGGTTCCCGACGGCGATGTCCTGCCACCAGGTGATGTACCACTCGTTGCGCGGGGAGAGTTTCATCGTGAAGAGAAGGCGACCGGATGCTTCCCGCTCGACCCCTTCGCGTGTGTGCGGAAATTTGACGGTATAGTCGGCGGAGAAACGGATCGAGTCGCCGATCGGCGTGGCGGTCACCTCCGACGGAGTCAGCGTCAGCGAGGGGATTTCCCCTTCGACAAGTTCGGAAAAAATCGTCCGGATATATGCCTCCTCATCCTCGATCGACCAGTCAACGAAACGTCCGGGTGCCACCGAAAGTCCCTCGGCCGAGGGCTGGAACCGGAACGGCTCAAGTCCGACCGAGGAATCGCTGAAGCATTTGCGATAGTCCAGCGAGTTCATAAAGCTGATGGCGCTCTGAAGATTCTGCAGAACGGTTGAGGGTGTGGTCGGTTGCTCGAAGGCGGAGCCGCCGGTGACCGGAGGTTCCGGCTCACGTGTGGCGAACAGATCACACCCGCAGAGCATCGGGCCGATCAACAGCAGGGGGAGGAGCAGGCGGTATGTGGCCAATCCGTTTTGCATGTGATTGAGGCGGCGAGGGGACGGTTATGCGGGGAAGCTGACCGATTCCGGTCGCTCCCGTCGCGGAACTCTACACTGCCTTGTTGATGATAATCATCCGCCGGGAGCGTTCCCGGTCGAACGGCAAACCGGCGTAATCGCCGAACCAGTGGGTCGGCAGAAACCCGGCCTCCCGCAGAAGGCGTTCGATCTTCTCCGGCGTGTAGAGCCGGACCGATTCGTGGAATCTGATCTTCTCTTTCTTTATCGGAATGGTGATATGCTTCTCGACCCGGTCTCCCACGATTTCCCGTTCTTCAATCACCTTGATCCCGTCCTCGATCACCTTTGTGCTTCTGGGGATCAGGGTCTTCTCCAGCACAAGGGGATTGATCAGGTCGATGGCATAATATCCGATATCCCGCAGCGCACGTCGCGCCCCCTGGATCACGGCGAAGTCCTCCTCGACCGTGTCGAAATATCCGAAGCTGCTGAAGAGTTGCACGGCCAGATCGAACTCTGCGTTGAAGTCGAGCGAGCGCATGTCCAATTGAAGAAACTTGATCGGGACTTTTTCTTTCTGCGCCTGGGAGTGGGCGTGGCGGAGCAGACCGGTGGAGAGATCGACGGCGGTGACGTCGAATCCCCGTTTTGCCAGAGAGAGTGCGTGACGTCCGGCACCGCAGGCAATGTCCAGAACACGACATTTATCGACATCGTTGGGGTGAAACTGTGTGGCCCGCTGTATAATGTCAATGCAGGCTTCGGCTTCAATGTCGTTCCGATGGCTGTAGAGCTTCAGATAGTAGTCACTATCGAACCACTCTTCGTACCATCTCTTTGATGTCGTCATTGATGTCATGCTCGTAAATAAAAAAGTGTCAGACGGATATTCTTCCTTCAAGTGCCCGCGCAATCGTTGCCTCGTCGATAAACTCCAGGGCGCTCCCCATCGGCACACCACTTGCGATGCGGGTGACCTTGACCCCGAGAGGGTGGAGGAGCTTTGCCAGATAAAGCGTCGTCATCTCCCCCTCGACGCTCGGATTCAGCGCAAGGATCACCTCCTTTATCTCGCCGCTTCCGGTTCTGGAGACCAGTTCCTTTACTTTCAGTTCTTCCGGACCGATGCCGTCAAGAGGATTGATGACTCCTCCGAGGACGTGGTAGAGTCCGAAGAAATCATTGGTCTTCTCGATTGCCAGCACATCGCTCGGCTCCTCGACAACGCAGACGATGCTCCGGTCACGCTTTGCCGATGAACAGACAGGGCACGGATCGGTTTCGGTGATGTTGCAGCAGACCGAACAATAGCGGATCTTGTCTTTCATCGCCACCAGTGCCTTTGCCAGGGCGACGGCATCCTCGCGAGGCTGTTTCAGCAGCCAGAGTGCACTGCGCTGCGCGGTTTTCCGCCC
>CBFGQN010000185.1:0-7504 GCA_965650895.1 uncultured Ignavibacteria bacterium
TGCACTGAGAGATTACACACTTTCAGTGTGTAGCATTCAATCACCGGGAATGTATGAAAAGAATCAATTTCAAGAACCTTCGTGACAGTATCGGTATCGGTCAAGCTTCCGGGATAAATTCTCCAAGCGATAAAAATTTTACTCACTTGTCCGAATCACAGCAGTCTCTCAGGTAACGAAAAAACGTGAACCAACCAGTTATTCTCGGCGGCGGGGTTGCCGGTATTGCCGCGGCGGTGGAGCTTGCCGAAGCCGGTGCCGAACCCATTCTTATCGAGTCCCGCCCCTATCTCGGCGGACGGGTCCGCTCGTTTGTTCATCGGGAGACCGGAGATGAGATCGATAACGGTCGGCATCTGATGATGGGGTCTTACCGGGAGACGTTTGCTCTGCTTGATCGTCTCGGAACCCGACACCTTCTTGCCGTTCAGCCCGCCCTGCGCGTCGGGTTTCGCCATGCCGACGGCTCTACGGATCTTCTTGCGGCTTCCTCCCGGCTTCCCTCTCCGCTGAACGTTCTGCTCGGTATGATGGGGCTGCGACGGCTTTCTCTTCGCGAACGCCTCGGCCTGATTCGGGTCGGTCTGGATGCAAAGGGGAAGGGTCCCGGCGAACGTGAAACCGTGGCCGACTATCTGCACCGGCTCGGACAATCGCGCACCGTCTGCGAACGACTCGGGAATCCTCTTGTCATTGCCGTTCTCAACACGGTACCGGAGCGGGCCTCGGCGCGACTTTTTGCCGAAGTGATGCGACTGGCGTTTATGGGGAAGGGGGAAGATTCGAGACTCGTCTTTCCATTGGTCGGACTTTCGCGGCTGCTGGAGCCGGCACGTGACCGGATTGCATTGAAGGGAGGGACTGTGTTGACCGGCTGTTATGCTTCTGATGTCGGGAGGGAGAACGGGGAATGGAACGTTGTGCTGCGGGACGGTAGAACGTTTCAGACACGGGGTCTGCTGTCGGCTCTCCCCTGGCACGAGTTTGCGGAACTGTTCGGGAAGAAGGTTCCGGAGCGGAAGGACGATCCGGTTCTTCTCTCTCCTCCCCGCCACAATCCGATTATCTCTCTGTATCTCTGGTTCGACCGCTCGTTGAACGATCTCCCGGAATTCGGCGCCATGCTCGGAACGCGGGTGGAGTGGGTCTTCAATCGACGGAAGATTTCCGGAGAATCGAACGAACGGTTTCCGGGACTTCTGGAGTGCGTGATCAGTGCGGCGGATGATCTTGTCGGAGTGGAGAATGACCGAATTGCCGGTATTGTGGAGCAAGAACTTCGCGGGGCTTTCGCCGGTTTGCGGGGGACAGCGTTGCTGGCTGTGCAGGTCATCAAGGAGAAACGGGCGACGTTCGAGGCGACTCCCCCGGTCGAGGCGATTCGTCCGGTACCCGGGCGTTTTGCCGAGGGATTGTTTGTTGCGGGCGACTGGACCGGAACCGGGTTGCCTGGGACGATAGAGGGGGCTGTGCTGAGCGGGAGGCTGGCTGCGCACGCACTTCTTGCCGATGTTGGCTGAGTTGTAGAGGTGTTTCCTTCCGGGAGCTCTTTTACCATCCACCGCGGTCTTTGATGCGCCGCGGCGTGCGGACACGAAGGGCGCAAGGAACATACCAAGAGAAAAAAAGGTCGACCCGAACGCGGATCGACCTTTTGTACGATTGAAGTTGTATGATTTCCTAGAAGGCGCGGCGAAGATCGACCTGGAAGAAGATCGAGCTGAGCTGCCAGTTCTCCGAGGGGGTCACGTCGGTAAAGCCGTAGTCGTAGTAGACACCGGGGATCAACGCCCACTGGTTATCGAACAGACCGATTTCCCCCTGAAGTCCTCCCTTTGCGGAGATGCGGGTCGATGACCGGTCCGGGATATCTCCGTCGAAGAAGATCAGACGGCGACCGCTGTTCTCCACCGGACGACCGTCCGGATTGATGAAGCGTGCGTTCTCCGGCGTCTCCAGATCCTGCACCTGACGGTTTGTACCTCCCATGACGTACTGGAATGCCGGACCGGCGGCAACGCCGACGCGAAGATCGCCCAGCAGCAGAATTTCGTATTTGTACATGACCTCGAAATTCAGCAGCGAGTATGTGATGTCCGATGTGGTCGATACGGTCTGGTCGACGACTTGAGGCACATTCGGATCGATCGGATTCGGTAGAAGAACCTTTGCGTTCGGCAGTTCCTGGCGGAACTGGCCCGGGCGCTGGTCGAACGTGACGCGGGGAATGATGCCCCACCGTCCGTCAACGCTCGGCAGGAACTCGGCGCTCAGACCGACTGCCATGCCCCATCCGGTTCCGTCCTCGAACAGAGGGCAGCCGGGATCATCAATTGTCCGGAATCCACCGGTGTGGTAATTGCGACTGATGGCAAAGGTCGGACCGACCAGAATCTGACGCCGTTGTTTTGTGGGGTCGAGAGGATTATCCTTGCCTCCCTGTCCGTGCGAACGGATCGAAATCACAGGAATCGCAAACAAGGCGACAAGGAAAGCAAGAGATACCGTTTTCAAGTTCATAGAGAACTCCCTCCAGATTCAGCTGTTATTCGTTGTGTGTCGATTGAATTCATGCAAGCGGATGACATCGTCGGCATCGTCGCCTTCATAAAGACCTTCCCCTTGCCGGGAGTGTCACAGAGACGATCCGATTTTCTTCCATCCGGTTTTTCAGGGGGTCTTAACGCTGGAGTATCAGTCTCCGCGTTTGTGTGAACGCTCCATAACGGAGCCGATAATAGTAAACGCCGTTCGGCAACTCGCTCAGATCGATCGTTACTTCATGCGTGCCGGCCTCAACCGCGCCGTCGATCACCGTCGCCACTTTCTTTCCGTCGATGCCGAAGAACTCAAGCTGTGTCTCTCCTTCAAACGGAAGCGTGAATTCCACAACCACATGTGAAGTGGCGGGATTCGGCTTCCCTCCGTTCAGCGAAGGGGGATCTCCTGCGCTGTAGAAGAGGCGTTGATTCAGTCCGCAGATATTGATCAGCGAATAGGGCATACTCGTTTCGGTCGGCAGGACGCACTCGGTGGTGTTGGCCTGCATCGCAATCCTGAACGTATCTACCGGCTGATCGCCGAGGAATCCGCGGAACGGAATGGCCGGGAACGTTATCCCGTCAATCGGCAGAGGCCGACCGTTGGTCGGTCGAAGTTTCAACTGCATTACTCCGGCACCGATGAATTCCGGATCCCCGACATATGTCCAGTCGGAGGTCGGCTGCGTTGTCAGCACACGCCAACGCTCCTTGTCAAAGAGCGAAACGCGGGGATTATACGCAATCTTCAGCAATACTTCATCATGAAAAATTCCGGTCCAGAACGCGCTGTCCACTTTGATCAGAAGATTGAACTCCATTCCGTTCTCGACTTGCGGGGGAACCGAGGCCGAAATGTGGTATTCCTGCGGTCGGGAACTGATCGTCATCTCCCGACTGAAAACCTCTCCCGGCAGTTCCGCAAAGCTCCAGGTGACGGTTGCGGTCGTTGTCCCCACAAAGCTCCCGAAGTTGAAGTTTACTTCCACTTCCAGAGGCGTATCTCCCTCGGGAATCTGCGAGCCTACTCCCGGAGCGTTCAGTGTTGCGATTCCTTCCGGATTCACAAGCTGGATACTTTGCAGCGTCAGTGGAGAATTGCCCCGATTGTAGAGCAGGATGCGACTGGTGCGGGTGTCGCACGAGTAGATCAAGGAAGAATCGTGGACCAGTTCGTCTGCCGGTATCGGCTGCAGGCCGAAGCCCTCCAGCAGATTCTCAATCTTCGGACGGAGTCGCGATGAGGTCATCGCGTAGATGCCGATCGCCCGTTTGCCGACCTGCAGCGGAGAGAAGAGAACGTCAAGCGGATACTCTTCATTCGGACCGAGCGTAATCGACGGCGGCACCTGCGTCAGCAGCGTGAAGTCGCCGTCGTCTCCCCCCTCAAGCCAGATGCTGTCCACCCGTAGAGGCCGGTCGGTCAGGTTGCGGATGTGAACGACGTACGGATGGCGGGTGTTAACCCACTGCGGTCCCCAATCATGTCCGTCGATCTCTGCCAGAAGCTGGAAGCCTGCTCCCCGCAGACTGTCGGTCGTTTCCAGGCCGTCCTTGTTGTTCACTCCGATAAAGGCATCATACTCTTCTTCGGCCGTCGGAGTGAAGCAGATCGGTACCCAGATCGTTTCCCCCGGAGCCAGAGCGTAGGGGAAGATGGCCGGATCTTCCACAAACATATTCTTCTGGATGAACACGCCATCGAGAAAAGCCGTGTCGGTGCCGGTGTTGGTAATCGGAACCGAATCGCATTTCGTATCCCCCACCTCCACATCTCCGAAGTCATGTCCTCCGATTTCGATGATCGGATAGATCGCTCCTCCCCGCAGGTTCGACACGTTCGTGCCGCCGAAGGCGTTGCTGGTGAACTTCACCCGGCCGGTGAAGGAGCGAACGGCGTCCGGACTGAAGCAGACCTCGAAGCAGGTGTCGGCTCCCGGTTCAAGGAAGAGGGGTGTTCCGGGAGGACTGAACGAGTAGACGCTTCCGTCGTTCCTTTCGAACTCGATATTCGTGATCTCCAGGCGTCCCTTCCCCGGATTCGAGACGCAGAGTTCCAGGCACTTCTTTGTCCCCCTGCGTATCTCGCCGAAGTCGAGGTCGTGCGTGTTGATCAGGGGGACGGACATCAGGGCGTTCAGCGGGATGCGATACGGGAGGCAGTCGACCCAGACGATCAGCGTATCGTCGTAAGCGCCGTTGTCATTCGATACGAAGGAGATATTCAGATCAAAGTTGTCTCCCGGATCAAGCCACAGGTCGATCGTTCCTCCACGCCCCATACCGTCGATCTTGAATTCCGCCCCACGGACAAGTTTGATGCTGTCGATGTGGATCAGCCGGTCCTTGTCGCCGTTGATAATCGATAGGGATTCGCGTCGCTGGACGTTGATCTCCGCATCCTGAACCAGAATCGAATCCCGCGAGAAGGTCGGCGGGACCACACGCAGTTCCACTTCGATCGTGTCGTGATTGTGCAGGTAGCTCTGTGTGACCGGATCCCAGATCCCACCGGCATCCCGCGCCACAACCCGTGCCCGTCCCGGTTTTGTCGGGTCGATCAACCTCACCCGAATCCGTGCCGTGTCGAACGTCCCCCCTGCCGGCCACGGATTCGGCTCCCGTTCGATAAGCTGGACATTCTCCGAGCCGCTCTGGTCAATAAAGAGGGCGAGCAGTCCCCTGTTGATGCCGCCGCTGTCGACGGCGAAAATGTCGTAGACGAGTTCGCCGCATGAAGGGGTCGCCCACATGACCGGCGGAATCGTGTCGAAGATTTCGGTAAAGCGACCGGCCCCGATCGGCCAGCCGTAGGAATCGAAGTCGCCGATGCCGTAGACATAACCGCTGAAGAGCGCTCTCCCCTCGATGACGTAGGCACGGTTATCAGGCAACCGGAGCGTCAGCCAGACGAACTGGGATTCGAGACTCGGCACCGCTCCCTGCGCGACGATGCGGGGATCGTTTGCCAGAGAGGAGCCGTTGATCCGAAGGGTCGCGAAGTTCAGCTTCTCGCTGACGATGGTCACGAAGTGGTGGTCGAACTGCCGACCTATACCGTTATTGTTCGGGAGAGTCTGGAAGACTGCGGCGTTTGCAAATTGCTCTTCGGGGGTCGTGATAATCATGTAGGGATCGAATCGGTTATCTGATACCGTATCAACTCCCTTTGATTGCGAGTAATGGGCGACAAGGACAGGCTGGGTGGTTTCGATAACGGCTGCACCGTCTGTATTGCTGACGAGAAATTCGATAAAGCTTCCAGGACCGCTTAGACTATAGGGTATTCGGCCTGTCTTCGTTGTGATCTGAATATCGGTTCGGCCTGAGGCAGCTCCGATCACCCGTACAAGATCCCCTCCGTTCCGTCCGCCGAACGGCACCACGATATGGCGGGTGCCGAGATCCTTGACCGGCGGAAGCATCTCGATCAGATGATCTTTCGAATCGAATGACGAGGGGATGGCCGTTCTTACGTGGCCGCTCAGGACGCCGACCGGCTTGTCGGAGGAAATGTGGGAGCCGGTAATGTCGTCCCGTCCCCGCACATCTCCCGCCGCCTGTACCTGCCAGATCTCTCCTTTCATTAACACTTCCGTTTGCGGCACTGTTGCCGGCATTCCGGATCGTGTGCGCACCGTTGCGATCACCGTGACGGTTGTAAAGTCCTCTCCCGCAATGATCGCGAACTCACCCGGGCGGGATTCGGTAAGACATCCGTCGGGATCTTCCCATGGTCTCGGTGTATACTGATCGACAGGAGCGTTCGCCGTGTAGTATTCCGTTCCCCAAGAGCTGATCGGAAGGGCCAGATAGCCGTCTGAAGTGTGTGTCTTGCTGCTGAAGCAATAGACGCTGACCGGTTCCTCGGAGACGATCTCGAAGCTTTTCGCACAAACCCCATCATCCAGACACTCGTATTGCTCGCCGTCGAGCTGCAGCGACCAGATCTGGAACGGTTCAAGTGTTCTGGAAAGTGTTGTTCCGTTAGGATAGGTGATGGTAACGTCGGTTTTCAGGCGGGAAGCGATGGCGATGCGATGTCTCGGGAGGTCCCGTCCGCCGAACAACGCGCAAATCGATGTGCTCTCCTCATTCTGCATGAACCCCACGATGAAACGGGTTCCCTCGGCATTCGCCCCCTGAACGCTCGGCAACGCCCCTTCCTTTTCAGGGTCGCCTGGGCCCTGGGCGAACAGGGAGAGCGCGGTCGGAAGTGCAAGCAGAATTGTCAGGCAAAAGAGTAGCGTATTCCGTTTCATAGGCCTTCTCTCCGGGTTTCAGTGGGCAGCGTTGTTGGCGTAGTCTCAGACATCATTTCAGGATCATTCACAACTGATGCTTTTCATATTCAGGCCGGTGGAAGGGCTGCCCGATTCTCAACGAGACGTAACAGGAAATATACGGAACATACAATGAGATACAAGGGTTCCGGATGATTTCATTGACGGGAATCTTTCCTCGGGATGTGGGGAAAAGAAAGACCCCGGAAAGGGGAGAATGTTTCGGGTATCAGGGTACAGGGGACAAGAAGTTCACCGTATCGACGCGCCGCCTTGCGGACCTCGGACGAGGGATATAAGGGGGACAAGGGGGAGGGGTTATCTTCTTTCATAGTGGTTTTTCAGAGTGATGATTACAGTTCGGTTGTAGAACCGACCTTCGGGAGTGGTTTCCGGAAAGAGGGGATGGGTTCCTCCAACGCCTTCTTCAATCAAGGAGGCGACGTCGGCGGCAGGAACATTCTTTCGTATTTCCCGGGCGACTGTGGCGGCCCGCTGCCGCGACAGTCGGTAATTCCGATCAGGAAGCCCGATCCTGCTGTCCGTGTATCCGATTACCCTTATCTCCGCACCGGGACGGATCTCGCTGTAGAGATACTCTTTCAGAATCCGATCGTTCAAAGGTCCGGCCTCATCGCTGTCGAATCTGAAGCGGATCAGTCCATAGTACGCCACCCTCAG
>CBFGQN010000186.1:0-7484 GCA_965650895.1 uncultured Ignavibacteria bacterium
ACTCATTGCGACATCAGCAATCCGGAAGATGTCCGGACTATGGTGGAAACGACTGTGGAGACGTTCGGTCGACTTGACCATGCCTGCAACAATGCAGGCATTGAAGGTGATCAGGCATCCTCCACCGCCGACTGTACGCTTGAGAACTGGGATCGCGTCGTCAACACGAACCTGAGAGGGACGTGGCTCTGCATGAAGTACGAAATACCGAAGATCCTCGAGGCCGGCGGAGGGTCTATCGTCAACATCGCCTCGATTGCAGGACTGGTCGGCTTTCCCGGCATCCCGGCCTACACGGCAAGCAAGCACGGGATCGTCGGGCTGACGAAAAATGCGGCACTCGAATATGCACAGCAGAATATCCGGGTCAATGCCGTCTGCCCGGGGGGGATCCGGACTCCGATGCTCGAACGCTTTGCCCGCGGGAACGAGGCGGCCATGCAGCAGTTGAACTCGATGCACCCGATAGGACGTGCGGGAAATCCGGAAGAGATCGCACACGTAGTGCTCTGGCTCTGCTCGGACGAGGCCTCGTTCGTCACCGGAGAAGCCGTAGCGGTCGACGGCGGGTACGTGGCTCAGTAGTCCGGTACCGGACATCATTCTTCGGATATCGGTTCTCTCACATGGATTACATGCTGCATCGCAGCCCGGCACATCATACCGATGTGCCGGGCTGTCGATGAGGAGGCACACGATAGACAGAATATGTTCGGAAAGAGACTCTTCCGAAGGCAGAGCCGAGGTTCGTCCGGGTCGCTTTCCCCTACCAGACCTGAAAACTTCCCGACTCCACCACGTTCCCCTTTTCAGTCATCCGATAGAGATAGACGCCCGGCCTCAGAATGCCGAGATCGATCTTCTCACCCGGTGCCGAGAGTTTATATTCCGCAACAATCTTTCCAACCGGATCGACGATGACGAGTGAGTGTCCGCTCAGAGCCTCTCTCCCCCGATCGACGATCAGCATCCGTCGTTCTCCACTCCGGGAAGTTACCGGAAGGACATGCCGATGCGATCCGGAAGCTTCCCCGGAAGAAACGGTGGAGATATTGCTTTCATATTTCAATACCACCCCCTCGGTGCCGACGGCGTAGGCGACGGAAGGACCGGTATAGAGAACCCACGTCAGAAGCTGTGCGGTGTTCGTTACCGTGTCGTGCCAGGTCTTGCCGCCGTCATCGGTCCGGACGATCGCCCCCTCCGTCCCGACCGAAAACCCGTGATCGGCGTCGATAAAGTCGAGCGAAACCAGCGTGAACAGGGAGGACGTAAAGATCCGTTCCCAGCTCTCCCCCGCATCGGTTGTTTTGTAGATATCGCCGCTGAACTCGAATGTTTCCGGATCCACTCCGGTCAGCACGCTGTAGCCGGTCGACTCATCGAGGAAGTCGATACCGTTGATGAGGGAGAATTCACCGAAGTCCTCCATCAGTTCCCATGAAGCGGTGGATTGAGAAGCATCGGCATTGCGGCAACGGTAGATTCTGTTATCGATCCCTCCGATCTCTCCGGCAGCCAGAAAGAGTGTGGCGGACGTTACCAGATCGAGCCGCGAGACGTGCATCCCCTCTTCTTCCATCAGTATCCGATAGCTCTCTCCTCCGTTATCAGTTCGCACGACATAGCCCTGACCGGTCTCCGGATCTCCGCCACCGATCACGCCGACCGAAGCGCTGACGAAATCCAAAGCGTTGAAACTTCCGACCAGCTCATCGAATGTCCGGGAGGACCAGTTGTCGCCGGCATCGGAGGTTGAAAGGATGACCGGACAGTTACACGAGAGCTCCCGTCCGGCAACGATTCCGTTGTTTCGATCCGAAAAGTAGATGGCATTCAGCTCCACGTCAGAAAACCGTTCGATTCCCCATGTCTGCCCGCCGTCAACCGTCCGGGCCAGTTGTGCCTGTACGCTTCCATTATCGTACTCGGTCCATCCGACCGTATATCCCTCATCGGGGCTGAGAAAAGAGGCCGAGCGATAATGAGTCGGAGTTCCGACCGGATCAACCGCTATCCACCTCCCTTGAGCGTGAAGTGTGTATCCGATCGATAAAACAAACGCCGCAACGGCGATGGCGGTATACTTTTTCATAGAGTCGTGTATTTGATGTGATGTTTCAGCCGTGATATTACAACGATCGATCCCCTTGACGTGAAAGGAGAATCATCCTCTCACGCCTCACGGTTGATCACCCCCGGCTGCAAGAAAAATCACGTACAGGATTGCCGGCTGCAAACAGAAATTCCGGCAACTTGTAGAAGTTCAAGACACTTCTGCCGGAATGCGGAAGGGACAGACAGTAATCGGAAGCAATGGCATATTCGGACGATCTCTATCAACTGGTCAGGTCGATGACGAAAGGGGAGAAGCGTCGCTTCAGACTCTTTGCAACCCGCTACAGGCAGGAAAAGATCTACCTGCGGCTGTTCGACGAGCTGAATCGTCAGAAAGAGTACGACGAGGAGGGTCTGCGGGAAAAGTTTCGGGAGGAGGCGGGAATCACACAGTTCCACGTCGTAAAGAACTACCTCTACAGGATGATTATGAAATCCCTCCACACGTTCGAACAAAGGAGTTCGCCGCAAGCGAAGGTAGAAGACCTGATTACGGACATTCGCCTTCTCTACGAACGGGGACTCTTCAAACAGGCCTGGAAAGTATGGCGACAGGCAAGCGGAGCGGCCGCCCCTTGCGACGACCCTCATCTGCATCTGACATTGACGGAGTGGCGATATCGACTTTCGGGAAAAACATCGACCTCGCTTGAACATCCGGACGAGATCCACAACGCCCGCATCGATGCGCTCGGCAGCCTGGAAAAACGGTATCGGTATCAGTATTTGAACGAACGAATGGGGAACATCTGTACAAGTTCACCCCGACGCTCGGCAGAGCAGGAGACCGAGCTTGCCTCACTTATGGGCGATCCTCTGTTGGCCTCCCCCCCTTCGGATTCCTCCTGGCGGAATCGGAACATCTATTACTGGTCCCGGGCAACCTATCATCGTGCGACCGGCCTGCCCCGACAGAGTCTGGCAATGATGCTGGAATCGAAGAGACTGTACGATCAGGTTCCCGAGAGGAAGCGTATCTACTGTTCGGAGTACGTGATGGTGATGGGAAATCTGCTGACGCTGGCCAGAATACTGGAAGACTATGACCTGTATGAGAGGCTGCTGGAGGAACTGAAGAGCATACCACGAACGGAATTCAACAAGGACACGGTCCCGGCAACCCGATTACGTTCTTTTTACTGCGAGACGCTCTATCTGGCGACGCTCGACCTGGAAACGGTGCGTGGGAATTTCGATCTCTGCATCGGGATGGCTTCGGAGATCGATGCATTCCTGCGGGATTCGGCATCCTATCGTTACGGCATACAACGGAACTACATCAGGCTTCTGCTGGCCTATGCTTTCTTTGCCTGCGGAGATGTGACGTCAGCACGAAACAGAGTCAACCAACTCCTGAGTCCGGGAGAACCGCGCAAAGGACGGGCAGCTTATTACGCCGCACGGGAACTGGAGTTGATGATTCATTATGAGTTGGGGAATCATGATCTTCTTGAAAGTCTTGAACGCTCTCTCCGGACCCGTCTGAATTCGCAGCAACTTGCCGGAACATATGAAACAACCATCCTCCGCTTCTTCCGTACGGTTGTCTCCGGATCTCCGATCAACCGAACTCCGGACATCTATGAACCGACGGAGACTCCGATCATCTTTCCTCATATCGACTTCCCGGCATGGATCGAGGCGAACGGAACAGGAGAGGAATTTCGCCGGATCGTGCAGCGTCGTTTTCTGCAGAAGAGAAGATTTCTTCCCGGCACATCGCCCATTGAAGATCTTTGAGTCCCGATTCCTGTATACCCCGCATTCCCGGCAGGAGGAAAATGTTCTTCCCCCCTGGGGATGCGGACGTTCGGGCCGGGGATAACCGGCTTCCTCCGGACCTCCCGGCGTCGGCTGAAGCCGACGGCTACTTCGATCAATCGCGCATTGACGTTCCCGCTGCACAAGGAAGGTCCGTCACTCCGATCAGTGCCTCTCCGTCTGATCCGTGTACCATTCCCGGAGAGTTACCGGAAACGGTACACGGATGACGCGGATCGGACGGATTCAGAACACTCGCAAATCGACATTCAACATTCGCACGTCCGTGCCGGTGAAGCACATATTCTTGCCCCGCCCCCCCATACTCCACAAACTCTCCTCTCCATAAACTCTACGAACTCCATAAACTCTACGAACTCCATAAACTCTCTCCCCTACATCCTCCGCGCCGCACGGAACGCCCCGGTATAGAGCGACGGCGTCTGCACCCCGTTCTTCAGGAAATATCTGTCCAACAACGACACGCCTCCGTAATCCCCCATCGTCGGGCCGTTCATCTTCTTGCGGCTGGAGATGAAGCGACGGAATCCGTTGTTGTCGAGACCGAGATACATGCCGACGTGATCGATCCGGCTTCCGTCGGAGGCATCGGCATCGAAGAAGACGAGGTCGCCGATCTGCAGACCGGTGAAGCTGGTCGCCTGCGATCCCGAGTTTGCGATGATGATCGTTCCGACTCCGGATTCATAGATCTCGTACGACTTCCGGGGCATCCCGGCAAAGGAGGAAGCGGTGTCGTGCTTCAACGGAATCCGGTCGCCGTAACGATATCCGGCAAGACTGCGACGGTATCCCCAGATCATCCGCATGAAGCCGGAACAATCGAGCGAGCCGATCTGATCGGTCTCCGGATTGTCGGTGTAACTGTCGTAGTCGTATGTCCAGGAGAGCCCCGGATAGTCGTTGAAGTCCGAGCCTTCCATCCGCTTCGTGCTGTCGTTCGGGTCGATCGGTCCGTAATCGGCATCGCCGGCAATCCGTACTCCTCTGGAAAGAATGTCGGGAGCGCCGTGAATGTACTGCATAGAGATCGCCAGAACGTCCGGCGTCCCCGCATCGTTGGCCGCAAGGGCGTTGGCAAGCCAGAGAAGATTGACCGAATCGGCAAACGGAGCCGGCAAGGTGCGGACCCAGACCGAATGGGCCACCGATGCGTTGTAGGTCGTTCCGTCGACCGTCGCCGTCTCGGCGAACGTCCTTGCCGGTCCGCTCAGCGCGACCGTGTAGGATCCTTCGGTGAATGTGGCCGCCCAGACGCCGTTCCGCATCACCTCCACACGATCCGGATTTGAAAGGGTGTTGTACGTATAGACCACCCGGGTCGATTTCGACGCACCGGTCGGATCGTGCGGACCGATCGCTTCCCCACCGTCGCAACCGATCAGGCCGAAAGCGATCACCCCCGCAAGGACGGCACTCAACAACCCGGTACTCTTCTTTCCTGATATTCCTGATGTGATCTCTCTGTTCATTCTCTCTGCTGATTATTGTGGTATTGTTGTCCCCGACGGAAACCGAATTGCATTCGCGCACCGATGTTCCATCGATGCCGAACAAGGTAGCCGGGCACGATTACATTTTCGGGACGGCGCAACTACACTTCCGTCGGGAGATGGCGCAGGAGAAGGAACGTCATACGTTGTCACGATCCGGAAGGCCGGACCGGATCGACACGGGATTCAGGCGGAGCAACGCAGAGGGGATCACGACATCAACGTATCGCTCGATATTTTTCTCTTCTGATTACCTTGCAGTCGTACACGGAACATCAATCCCGACACGACCATGAAAACGATCCGCTTATCTCTGCTTCTCTCCCTCTTCTCCCTCAGCCTGCACGCACAGGGAGAATGGCGACCGGCCAACGGAACATTCGTTCATCCCCGCACGCTGACATCTCCGGTGGAGGTCGACGTCGTGCGGGAAATCATCGGGGTAAAACCGCTCGGTGAGTTATTCACCTCTCTCTGGTACGATGTGTGGGGGAAAATGCCGCCGCAGGAGAACGGGACGAGCAACGGACGGAGAGGCCGGGCCGGATTTGCAAAGAATGCCGCGTTCGTTCTGCTGGTCGACAGGGGAATATCGGGGAGTGAAGTGCAGCCGCTCGATCCGGCGGAGCGAGCGGCGATTCGGGAAACGCTCCTGGAACTTCTGCGCACGATCAATCCGGACGTGGAGACCGCGCTGGAGTATACCGAATGGCAGTGGAGATCGAAGGAACTGATCGACTATCTCTGCGCCTACGATATGGCCCTCGGGGCCGGAGTGCCGAAGGACTCGCTTGTGGCGGCGCGCAACCTGCTGCAGGACTTTGCGGGGAATCTCCACCGCGAGGCGACGCTCTCCGTTGCCGGACTCTCCTTCTTCACCACAATCAAAAACAATCACGCGCTGATGACGGCCGCAGCCCTCGGCATGGCGGCGGTAGTGCTGAACGATGTGGGAGACGTCGACCCGAACCGGCAGCCGCAGAGCTGGATCAAGACCGCCCTCTGGAACATCGACAATCTTTTCTGGCGTGACGAATCGCGCAGACTCTCCGAGCCGGGTGTGATCGCGGGCTACGCCGAAGGCCCTCACTACCTCCGCTACGCCTCGCTGAACCTTCTCCCCTTCTTCCGTTCGCTCGGCCACGTCCTGCCTGACGGAGAGATCGGGGTTGACTTCAACGGTTCGGAGCGAACGATCCGCCATCCGTTTCACGATCCGGACTATGAGCTTCTCTGGGAATGGATCTACCGCCTCCGGACGCCGGAAGGACTGCTCCCCCCGCTCGAGGATACGTTCGTCAACGAAGGCTTCCCCGAACTTGCCCTGACAGGAGAACAGAAATATGTCTGGCCGATCACTTCAAACAAAACAACCCTGCAAAGGGAATTACACTCCACCGTTGACATGCGGGCAAACTTCCTTGCCGCCGGAATCGTGCCGAAGCAGACCTACGAGCCTCACCATCTCGTCGCCATGCCTGAAGCCGGTAATCTGATCTTCCGCCTGTTCCTCCCTTTCCCTTCGCATACTCTGTACTTCCACATGTCCGGAGAACATGGTCTTCCGCGTGAGTCCGGCGGGGGACACAATCAGGCTGACGCCGGAAGTTTTATGCTCGGCGTGGGAGGAGAGATGATGGCGCTGGATCCCGGCTATGTCGGCTACGACCGGCGGGAAGAGGTGGGAAAAGCCGCAAACCACAACATGATTCTGGTTGACGGCGACGGACCGGCAATCGGTACGCCCGGCGCGGCGAACGATGCCGATGCATGGATCGGGGATACGTTCAATCTGGATGATCACCTCGGTTTCGGTTCGGTGACGACCGGATATCGGGGTGCGAAGATCAGGCGGGATGTTCTCTTTCTGGACCTGAGAACGATAGTCATCGCCGACTTCCTTACCTCCGACGAAGAACATGAATACACGTGGCAGCTTCACGGCAACGGACTCGCCGGTGAAGGTCCGCCATCGTCCGGCCTGTTTCTGGAGAACTTCGACGATCGCGAAGCTATGTGGTACCGGGATGGACATGCTCTCTCGACCCACATCGCTGCAAGCGACGGTTCGACAGACTTCCGGGCCGAGAC
>CBFGQN010000187.1:0-7482 GCA_965650895.1 uncultured Ignavibacteria bacterium
CGGAGAAGGCGCCGTATCCGTTCTGCCAGCGGAAGCCGGGCCGTCCGATCGTCTGGTGGAACCAGCGTGAGGAGTTCGCCTTGATGGTCCGCACGACATCCATCAGGGCGTGTTTCTGCGACAGACTGACCAGCAGATGAACGTGATCGCAGGTTCCCCCTCCGGCAAGAAGTTTCCCTTCGAGATTCCGCAGAATGCCGCCGATATAGCCATAGAGCATCGGCTCGTCTTCCTCCCTGATCAGGGGATATCTCCGCTTGGTACCGAAAACCAGGTGGTAGTAAAGACTGGTGTAGGAACGAGGCATAGGTGACTCCGGTGATTTGGTGATGGATGGTGATGTTGAGTCGAATGGCAAAAATAGGGAAATGTTGTTGTACAAAAGCGCGCCCCCACAGAAATCACCCGACGCAGGCGGATTCAGCGACCCTACGGAATATCATCCGCCTGCGGCGGATTCGGAGGCGTTGCACGCCCTCCCCGAGAGAATCCCCCGCAGGCGGATGATACCTACGTAACCCCGGATGGAATCCGGGCCCCAGCCTCCCCCGCCCCTCATATCCATCCCCATCCCCGAACGAATCCGCCGCAGGCGGATGACATCCCGTACCCCCGGGTGAAACCCGGGGCTCCAGCCCCCCGCCACCATATCGCCAACCCCGAACAAATCCGCCGCAGGCGGATGACAGTCCGTACCCCCGGATGAAATCCGGGGCCGTTGCCCCGCATCTTCCCACATCGTATCTTCTCCCATCACAACACCATCACCCATCAAACCTCATAACGACCATGGATAATCTTCGCGCGACACTTCAGCGTTATTTCGGGTTCTCCGAGTTCCGGCCTCTGCAGGAGGAGATCGTCTCCGGCGTTCTTGCCGGTGAGAACTCCTTTGTCCTGATGCCGACCGGCGGAGGAAAATCTCTCTGCTACCAACTGCCGGCCCTTCTCCTTCCGGGACTTACCGTCGTCGTCTCGCCACTTATCGCTCTGATGAAGGATCAGGTGGACGCCCTCCAGGCGGCCGGCGTTCCGGCGACGTTCATCAACAGCACGCTCGATTACGGCGAGGTGGAACGCAGGAAACGGCAGGCGCTGACCGGGGAGATCAAACTCCTCTACCTCGCCCCGGAACGTCTCCTCCTCCCGGCTACGCTCGACCTTCTCGACAGCGCAAATCTCTCCCTCTTCGCCGTCGATGAGGCCCACTGCATCAGCGAGTGGGGACACGACTTCCGGGTCGATTACCGGAACCTCTCGACACTCAGGGAACGCTATCCCGATGTGCCGGTCATCGCCATGACCGCCACGGCAAACCAACGGGTCCGGACCGATGTTCTGGAACAGCTTCGGCTGGGCGAGAATGCCAGGGTCTACATCGCAAGCTTCGACCGACCGAATCTGAACATCGGCGTGCAGCACAAGAGCGGGGTCAGCCAGATCTTCGAGGTCGTCGATCGTTTTCCCGGAGAATCGGGCATCATCTACTGCATGAGTCGCGCCGGGACCGAGACGCTGGCCGAACGACTTGAACGACGGGGATATCGCGCCCTCCCCTATCATGCCGGACTGGACGCCGGCAGGCGGACCAGACATCAGGAGATGTTCGAGCGGGATGAGGTGGATATCATCTGCGCAACCATTGCCTTCGGTATGGGGATCGATAAATCGAATGTCCGGTACGTGATCCACTATAACCTGCCGAAGAACATGATGAGCTACTATCAGGAGATCGGCCGGGCCGGTCGCGACGGACTCCCCTCCGACTGCGTTCTCCTCTACAGCAGCGGCGACCGGAGCAAGGTCCTCCACTTCATCACCGAAATCGCAGATCCGCAGGAACGGGCCGTCGCCCTGGCAAGTCTCGATGAGATCACCACCTATGCCGAGTCGGGGAAGTGCAGGAGGAAGGTGCTCCTGAAGCATTTCGGTGAGGAGTATCCGAAGGAGAACTGCGGCGCATGCGACAACTGTCTGAACCCGGCCCTCTCCGAAATCATTGACGTGACGACGATGACGCAGAAACTTCTCTCCTGCGTTGTTCGGCTCAGGGAGAGCTTCGGCATCGCCTACACGATCGACGTGTTGCGGGGATCCGAAGCGACGAAGGTTATCGGCAACCGCCACCATCTCCTCCCTACCTGGGGTGTCGGGAAAGACCATCCGGCCACGGAATGGCGATGGCTTGCGAGCGCCCTGGTCTCCGAAGGCTATCTCCGCCAGCGGGTGGAGAACTTCAATACGCTGGCCGTGACGGAGACAGGCTGGGAAGTCCTCAGGAACGAACGGAAGGTGATGCTGCAACGGACGCGACGTCCGGAACGGAAGCGGGAGAAGAGAGGAAAGACGGAAGTTCTTCCGGATGAACATCGCCTCCTTTTCGATCAACTCCGCTCCCTCCGAAAACGAATGGCCGACCGGCAAAACGTCCCCCCGTACGTCATCTTCGGCGACAAAACCCTGCTGGAGATGGCCGCCCGAATGCCGGGAGACTATGGAGAGCTGCTCCACATCACCGGTGTCGGCGAGGTGAAAGCGCAACGATACGGAGAGGCGTTTCTGGAAGTGATCGGAAAGTTTGTGGAGGAACATCCGGGGATCAAACAGATTCAGAGAGCAGATGAGACGGTAAACGGAAGCCCTCCCGACAGAAGACACCTCCCCGACGAACTCTCCGAAAGTGCGGAGATCACCGGCGCGATGTTCAATCGGGGCATGTCGCCCGAAGCGATTGCCGAAGAACGGGAGATGACGCTGAAGACGATCGAGGAGCATATCACCCACGCCGTGCTCCACGGGATGATCCGGGAAATCGACCGGATCGTGCCGGATGAGAAAGCCGAGCGGATTCGGGAGGCGTTTCGCAAACATGGAACGGACTATCTTCGTCCGGCAATGGACGAAATCGGCGAGGGGAACGTCACGTGGCTGGAACTGAAAGTAGTGCGTGGAATGATGTTGCAGGGATGATCGGCATCTCTATCCGATGTCCGGCATGATCTGCTTTATGTGATGGCGACCATGCCACGCGTAGATATGCAGAAGTTCTTCAAGCGTCAGGTCTCCGTCTTCGGGATGGTCGGCGATGCGCCCCCACTCTTCTTCCCTCACATGTTCAAGGAAGACGACCCAGCGACCGTGCAGACCGCGAATCAATGCCAGCGTCGGCTCCAGCGGACTTGTGGAATCCGCAAGCGCAGCCCAGGCATCCTGATTGTAGGGCTTCAGCATCGGACGGTCCTCGGTCAGCGTCAGCTTCATGCGGGTATAGCCGTTCAGATGGGAATCGGCGATGTGGTGGATTACCTGGCGCCGCGTCCATCCTCCTTCACGGTAGGAGAGATCGAGTTGATCGTGAGGAATGCCGGCGACGGCCTCTTCCAGCAGATCGGGGAGCACACGGATCGCCTCGATGTGTTCTCTTCGTTCTTCGGGCGTCATGGCTGATAATGTAGGATAGATAGAGAGCGGGGATGGGAACTCCATCCCCGCATTGATATATCGTGATCGGCTTACGCTCCTTCCCCCTCCTTCTTTCCGAACAGGCCGGAAACGGCGTTCTTCATATCTCCCATGTCGAGTCCGTCACCGTCCTTGTCCAGACCGGAAACGAAACCCTTGACCTTTTCTCCCACATCGGGGAACTTCTCTTTCACAAAGTCCATCACCGTCTCCACGGCCTCTTTGGCCTGCTCGGCCGTGATGCCCACTTTATCCGAAACTTTTCTGATCAGCTCTTCCATATCCGTCGGTTTTGTGTGAGGAATTATCGGTTCGGAATCTACAAAGGATTGTGCGATATGCAACTCTATCCTTTCGGATTCTTCAGTCCCGTCTCCAGCTTGGCGCGCACCTCACGGCGTATGCGGGGAGCCGGACGTTCCCCCATTTCGTCAAGGAACATCCGGACCGGTTCCGGATCCCGCTTCGCCAGCTCTCTCAACGCCCAGGACATTCCCTTGACCACCATGTCATCACGATCATCAACAAGCAACCGACACACATTCAGCGTCCGTTCCGGATCTCCCGTTCCCCCCTGCGTCCGGTTGTTCAGCGGAATTGTGGCCACCAGTGCCGAGCGGCGAAGCCAGCGATCGGGCGATGCGGTCCACCCGGCAATGAACCCATCGGAAATCTTTCCGCGACGCCATCCCTGTCCGGCAACAAGCGTGCAGAACGTATCGACATCCTCCCACCTGCTCATTCCCCGCGCCAGCCTTTCAACAATCTCTTCGTTCAGAGAAGAGAGGGCGTCGGCGTGGAAACGGACAAGCTCGCAGGCGATGAAGCGAAGATGAAAATCATTCCGGAGAAGGGATTGTTCGACAAGGAGATCGGCAAGTTCAAGTATCGATCTACCGGAAGCAGACTTCAACTGCGCGGAAAAGGCTTTGCGCAACTCCCGAACGTCCGCTGTCTTTTTATCGGAAAGCCGACCAAGGGAATCCTCGATTTCGACGACCAGATGTTCGAGATGATCTGCGACTGACATAAATGCTCCACTTCATTACTGTGAACGCAGGTAGTCCTGCGGATTCTTCCGGAACTCTTCGGATTCCCCTCGCGGTATGCTCAGCGATTGCCACTCCCCCGCACGCAATTCCTTTGCCAGCATCACGATCTGTCCGACATGATAGGCGTAGTGGGTCATCTGCCGAAGGATGGCCTGCCAGACCGCATGTCCCTCACCCCGGATCGTGATCGTCCGGGTCAGATCATCCGCCTCCAGCCCTTCAAGCGTATCGAAGAGAATATTCCATGCGTTCTCCCAGTCGGCCATCAGTCTCTCCCTCGTGTCCTCATCCCCCAACTCGAACTCCGTATCCCGGTGACGATCCGGCTTCTCGCCGTCGGACGTCAGGAAATCGGTCCAGCGTGAGCGGAGATTGCCGGCCATGTGCTTCACCAGAATCGCAAGGCTGTTCGATTCGTCGTCGGAACGGGCAAAGAAATGTTCCGGATCGACCTGTTTCATTCCCTTGTCGGCAAGGGATTTCAGGCGACGGAACTCGCGAACGGCCTGGGGAAGGAAGTCTGTTCCGAACGTATCATTCATGTTTGTTCCGGTGCGGTAAGACGTTCAATGAGTGTGTTGTGCGCGGGAAACGTACGCAGGAGTTCCGAGCGGTCTCCAAGTTCGAAATCGCTGAACTCGAAGCCGGGAAAGACGGTGCAGCCGACGAGTCCGAAGCCTCCCGGCTCCTCTACCGTTGCGCCGAACCAGGTCCCGGCCGGGACAATCTGCTGGAAGGATTCGCCGGACCCGGGATCGGTCCCGAGTTTCAGTTGCCGATACCGGCCTCCTTCCTCCAGCAGATGAAGCGTCACGGAAGAACCGGTGTGGAAATGCCAGAGTTCATCGGCATGAAGGCGGTGGAGTCGCGAAGGACGATCTGCAGTGAGCAGAAAGTAAATCGAGGTGGCCAGCCGGTGGTCTTCGTCAAAGCCTTCGGGGAGGGCATCGGCCGCGATACGATGCTCGGAACGGTAGACTTCCCGGAAGTATCCCCCCTCGGGATGTTCGGTCAGATCGAGTTGTTTTATCCAGTAGTGGGCGTTCATAGTTTACTCTTGTCTACCACAAAAAGGCATCACACAATCCGCCGTGGCGGAGCAAAGGGCTAAGCCGCAAAGAAGAGGAGATGGGTTTCCCCGGCTTCTTTGCGTCCGCGGCGATGGATTGCGTGTTCTTTCCCGATTCTAATCGTGTTGTTCCCCTCTCAACCCCTTCTCAATATCCTCCGGTCCGATCTCCGTGAGAACGTCCCGGAACCAGGCCCCGGCCTCGTTGAACTTTCGCTCAAGATCCCCGGGGTCACGCACAAAGAAAAGGGATTCCAGTCGTTCGACCATAGGTTGCGGCAGATCGTAGTAGAGATAACGGGTGTGGAAGTTGTAGCGGGCCGGTGCATATCTGATCCGGAGAAGCTCCACCAGCGGTCGCAGCGTCTGGCCGTGGTAGAACTGCAGAGCCTCGACGCTGTTCCTGCGATGGATCTCCTTCAGCACCAGAGGCTGGAAGAGATCGAACGTCCGGCGCATCATCTCCACGCGGTTCTTCAGTCGTTCCGCCATCTCTTCAGCATCGATATGCTCATCGGTCAGATGATTCTTCTTGTCGAAATGGATCACCGCATCTCCGTGCGTCTCCTTCTCCCGCATGCGTCCGGTACCGCTTCGCTTCATCACAACGAAGTCGAGCATCAGGAAGGGACTGGTGTCGGCCAGACGATAGAAGGCCTGGGAATGTCCGTGCCAGGTCGGTTCCGGGAGACGGAAACGGATGTCGATGCCGGGATCGGCAAAGGCTTCCTCGACGGCGGTGAAGACATCCTCCACCCGCTCGTCGTCGCAGATCACCTGCGCGTCGATATCGGACCAGGCGTCAACGCGATCAAAGGCGGCGGCTCCCCCCTCCCACAACGCATCGACGTAGTCGAGAGGTTCGAGGGCGGATCGGAGCGTGTGCAGAATGTTGTCTCGGGTCATCGCTATTTGAGTTTATGAGTGTATGGGGGTATATGAGTGCGAGGGAACCATGAGTGCAGGGGGACATGAGTACTGGATACAGGAGTGCACAAGTGCGGAATCGCAAGACTGCCCAGCAAGATCCACCATTTAACTATTGAACTATACCAACCTCAACTCCAACCGACTATTGACTCTCGACCTCCGACTCTCGACTCCTGTCTCCCGACCAATCCTCATACCTCCCGTTCCGGAAAATAGGGACGGCCCGGCTTGTATTCAGTTCCGCTGCAATTTGTACATCTTCGGCAAAGCCTCGTGCGATGAGTTCACGTCCGGAGGAACAGTTCAGCAGCGTTTCTTTCAGTCGGTTGCAAAGTCCGGCAAACGTGACTGCAGCGGCTTCGGCTTCGGGAGAAAAACCCTCACCGAGGAGAGAGATCAGGGCACCGGCACCGATCCAGTCTTCCAGTGCCGGACGCAGGCTCCCGTCCGGCCAGCGCTCACCGGCCGGGATCACTCCGATCGTCCCCCCCGACTCAACCAGCACCTCGGCAACCGCCGCAGCGTTCCGCAGGGAGGCGGCGATCACTCTGTCAGTCCGATCCGCCGCAAGCGTCGTCAGCGTGGAGCCGTTCGGCGAGGGAAGAACAAGCTTCGTTCCTGCCGGAATGGAACGGAGGGAAACGGGCGAAAGAGAAAAGCCTTCGGAGTCTCGCTTTCCGGCAAGGATGCCGCCGATCTTCTCTGCCAACTCTCTTCCACGTTCATCCTTCCACACGTACGGATAGACCAGTCCGCCACGCGAGACGGCAACGTCAACGCATGTGGAGAAAGAGAGAACGTCCACAATTACGATCACATCGCAGATCGGGGCCAGGATGTGCAATCCCTCTTCTCCCCACTCGCAACGGATGCGGTAGTCGTTTTGGGTGTTGTCTGTGTGGTTCATGGTTGGTTTTGAGCTGTGAGCCTTGAGCTGTGAGCCTTGAGCTGTGAGCCTTGAGCTGTGAG
>CBFGQN010000188.1:0-7442 GCA_965650895.1 uncultured Ignavibacteria bacterium
GGCAAAGACGGGGGGCAAAGACGGGGGGCAAAGGTCTTTGCCCCCTACAGGTTCGTTCACCCACGCACTCCCACACTCCATGAACTCTCAACTCTACGAACTCTCATCAATACGGCAACTCCATCACCATATTCAAAGTCAACCGGCGAAGAGGGGGTGTCGGGTTCTGACCGGAACGATTCAGCAGATCCGCCTTGACGCGCAGGATGATTTTGCGGTTTCGCTCATTGACCGAGACGATATGGGCCGCCCCCCAGTTGCTGGTATTGTCCTCCTCATCGGTCATCAGCACATCGCCGCTCTCCAGCACTGCCTTGATCCCGCCGACCCGGGGAGCCGTGTCCGGATCATCGGTCAGGTCGATCTCCTTCCCGACTCCGGTCAGGCCGACCGGCAGATGAACGATATGAATCTTGAGCAGTCGCAGAGGGGACAATCGCCGGCGCAGTCCCGCAGTAGAGGAATCGTCGGCAAGCTCCGCAACCATACTGACACCCCGAAGTCCGGTAACGCTCCCGTCATCAAGCGTATCGACCGTGTAGCGGGCAAGTCGGCGGAAGTTCACAAACTCGGTCACCACCTTCGATTCCTCGCCGACGAATCCCGCCTCCAGCGTCACCTTCTGAAGATCGGGCAACGCATTGGTATCCTTCACATCGCCGATAATCACTTTAGCGGTTTCGGCATCGACCCCCGAATCGCTGCACGCGGAGATTCCCGCAGCAGTCAGAAGAACGAGAAGCGCATATCTCGATCCTGTCCGGAGTCGGCGGTTGTGATTCTTCCGGTTCATAACATCAACTCGGTAACTCGGTGGCAATTGACTCTCACTCTCAATATCCCAATTCAAGATCAAGCGCAAGATCAAACGGCTGCACACCCGCCCGACCACTTGTTTCCACCGGAAGGTAGAAGCGGGCCTCGATGCGAACCGTGATCATGTTGTTCTTCCGATCCAGCGTCTTCAGCATCATCGTCCCCTCATTGACGTAACGCTCTCCGCCGGTCGATCCTCCGGTCTCCGTCACCTGCCCCGTCCAGAACTGCTCCGGTTCGTTCGCATTTCGTTGCCGCAGCGACACCATCATCCCCCCTTTCGCCACGTCGGGAATAAAATTCTCGAACGGATGCTGATCCAGCGGAAGGTCATCAAAGGGGCCGTCGTTCGGACCGACACGAAATGTGGGGATGAAGAGCGTAAGTCCGCGCAGACGATACGGGTTATCGACAACGATCTGATTAGTCCCGACCACATAGTCGGTCCAGGCCGGAGGAATGGCCGCGCTGATCGAGACACCGATCCCCCGCACGACATCGCTGCTGTCGATCACCCGGTACTGCAACCAGTCGGTCAGGTTTACCTCCACCGTCTCCAGCGGACCGTTCAGTCCGCTCGTGTCGGGTCGTCCCTGAAACCGGAGGATGGCGCGCCGGAACCGGGTAGCGTTGACCGGCACCTCGATCGTATCGATCCGGGTTCTGATCACCTCCACGGTATCCCGTATCGTATCCCGCTTCACCCTTGTGATCTCCACCGTGTCGATTCGCTCGATGATCACCGTATCGATTCTGGTCTCGATGATCGTATCCCGACCATTGATCACCACCGTGTCGATATGGGTGACCACCGTCGTGTCGATCCGTCCGGTAACCGGATCCAGCGGCGTATCGTTGCAGGCGGCAAGCGAAGTAAGGACGAGCAGAATCAGGGCAAGCACCCATCCCGCTCCTCTTCCCCCTTCCGGAACAGGCATCGGTTCCGGACGATATATGTTCTGTTGTTTCCTCATTCCGAAACGGCTTTCAGACTGTTCTCACCTGTTCAGAATCCAAAATCGTACCGGACTCCGAAACTCGCCCCCCAGTTGCCGGTGACAAGGTACTGTCCGTTGAACGTATACACAAGAGACGACGCCTCCAGCGACAGCGGGAGGGAAAGAGAGGAAGAGAGGTTTGCGAAGTCGAGCAGGTCAACCCCGACACGCCCGCGAACCAGCGGACCGCTCAGGTGCGTGGAAGAACCGATCGTTCCCTGCAGTAAAAGGGGAACGCCCAGAAGATCGGCCTCCCGTCCGATCGTCAGTCCGAACCACGTGATGTTCGGTCGCTGTTCGATCAGGACCACATCATCCTGACTATAGAAAAGGGACTGCGTATAGCGTTCACGCCCCCCTTCGATCCCGGCCCGCCATCCGTTCAGGAAGGGCGTGGAGACCGAGGCACCGACGGCGAAGTTTTCCCGGACCAGATCGTCCAGGAACTGCGTCTCCACTCTCAGGGCATTGTTGTCGGCAAAGTGCTGCGTGCCGATCCCCTTGCGGAACTCCAGGGCCAGACGATTTTCCGATCCGTCCGATCGCTCACCTTCCCTGCCGATTTGGTCGATCGGAGTAGTCGGCACCGGCGAGCGGTGGAGATTTGTCTCGTCGGTTCCGTCGCGCGGAACGATCTTCTCCGGGGCAATCAGCGACCGGGTCTGCGGTTCGATCCCCCGGCTGTTTTCCTGTGCCCGCCGCTTCATCAGGTCGATCCGGGAAGGCTCGGCAAGCTCCGCATTCTCATGACCGGATTGATCCGGCAGTGAATTCTGCGGTCGGTCGGGAACCGGAACGTAGACGATTTTTTCGACCACCTTCTCGACGACAACTCTTTCAGGAGAACCGTCCTCGGCAACTCTCTCCGTTGCCGCAGCCTCATTCCGTTCCCCCTTATCGTTCCATGCAGAAGATGCGACCTTTTTATTCCCTTCCTCCCCTTTCTGCAAGAGACCCATTTCACTGGAGGAAGAATTGCGCACATCTCCCATTCCACGGTCTGTGTCGGCTCCGGACGAAGCGACCACAACTTCAGAGCCTGCTCCCGAATCCATCCAGAGAAAGACACCACCGCCGACCAGCAGACTTCCGAGGAGGAATCCCGTCAGCAACGGAAAAAGGCTGCCTTTCAGAGCGGCAAGGAACGAGATAATCCCTCCGCCACCGGCCGCAGCAGCAGCCCCGGCCCCTCCGGCACCGGCCAGGGGGATCAGCCCCAGGCCGCCGAGCAATCGCCGCTCTACGTCGGACGGCGGAGCGTAGGCTTCGCGGTCGGACCGGACGGCATCGCCGATCATGACGTACTGGCGCAGTTCGGTCCGCAGTTCCGGTTGCGCCGCCAGGTTATCGAACAGACTCTGCTCCGAACCGCTGTCGAGCGTCCCGTCGATAAATTCCAGAATCATATCACTCTTGTTCATATCGCTGCAAGCTTTGGGCCGTGGGCCTGACTCTATAGTTGTTTGTCGAAATTTCTCTTGTTGTCCGATTCGTTCTTCATCAAGCCGATCACCGGCTTTCCGACGTCCCCTTCTTTTATGCCTCTTCCAGATAGGGCATCAATATTTCCCGCAATTTTTTCTTTGCCCGGAAAATGTGAATCTTTACCGCCGCGAGGGATTCGCCGGTAATCTCCGAGATCTCCTGATAGCTCAGGCCGTCATACTCCCGCAGGATAAATGCTTCACGATAGTGATCCGGAAGAAGTTCCAGGGAGGTCTTCACCAGATCGGCCAGCTCTGCGTTTTCATAGCTCGGCTGGTAGACGATCTGATGGTAATCCTCAACGTCGGTCGTCGTCTTTCGGTCCCGGATCGCGTTCAGGCATCGGTTGCGGGCCGTCGTGAAGATGTAGGAAGAGGCTCTGTTGATGTCACGATCCTTCCCGAAACAGTGCCGGTAGATACGGGTGAAGGTCTCCTGAAAAATATCGTCGGCTCTGTCCCGATCGCCGATCATCCGCAGCACATAGGCGTAGATACGCCCGCGATACCGGGCGTAGATTTCCCCGAACGGTTCTTTTTTCCCCTGAGCCAGCAGGCGAAAAAGATCCTCGTCGCTGTGATGTGCGTAGCGATCAGCCATATTCCCCAATATACCGGCGCAGGTGTGACACACGGTTCGTCCGGCGGTTACGCCCCGGAAAAGTATGCATTATATGGAGAGACAACCGACTTCGACAACTTTCTCCGCCACACCGTTCGACGGCACAGCCCGCTCGTACGATGCGGACTTCACCCGCACACCTCTCGGGAGACGGAAGCGGGAGATCGTCCATCACTACCTTCAGCCGCTGCTGCGTCCTGAATGGCAAGTGCTGGAACTGAACTGCGGAACAGGAGAGGATGCCGCCCGGATGTCCGGTCGGGTCGGGAAGATCATCGCGACCGACATCTCCGAAGGAATGGTTGATGTGGCCCGGGAAAAGATTCGCACGGCCGGAATCACCAACGTGGATGTTGCCCGAATGGGGATCGAGGATCTGTGGAGTCCGGAGAACGCATCTCTTCCCTTCTCCGGAACCGACCGCTTCAATCTGGTCTTCTCGAATTTCGACGGCATGAACTGCCTGCACGATCTCTCTCCCCTTCCCCCGGCACTCCACCGGATACTTGAGCCGCAGGGTCAGGCAATCCTTGTGATGATGTCCCGATTCTGCCTGGCTGAAACCGCGGCCGGCCTGTTGCGGGGAGATCTTCGGCGTGCATTTCAAAGAAGAAGAGGAAACGGGAAACCGATTCATATCGGGAATAACCATTCGATCCGGACGTGGTTCCATCCCACCCGAACAGTGCTCGGCCTCTTCCGGCAACACGGATTTCGCATCCGGGAGGTCCGCGCCGTGGGACTGACCACTCCGCCGACATCGCTGCGGGATGCGTATCATCGCCGCCTCGATCTTTTTCGTCGGCTCGAATGGATTGAGGAAAGACTCTCCCCTCTGTATCCGTTCAGTCGGATGGGAGATCATGTGCTGGTGCATGTGGAGCGAAGATGAGGAAGATTTGCGAATGTCGATTTTCGATTGGCGATTTTCGAATAGGATGAATGAGGTGTTTGCAGATGGGAGAGGAATGTTCGTGTTCCTGACGATCCGGTCGTGAAGGTTCCGGAACTACCCAATGTTCCGGGCTGCCGGACGGGGCGGAATTCAACACGAAGGCACCAAGGGCACGGAGAATCACAAAAGTTTGATCTTTGTGGTTGCTTCGTGTCCTTCGTGTCTTTGTGGTACGATCTCTCCGGGCAGGATACCGACGCACCACAACGGTCTCATCCGCCGCGGCGGATCCAAAGGCACACCGGGCGATATCGAACTCATTCCCCGCATCACGACAGGAATGAGTCCGACAATTTTATCTGACGGCATTGAAAGAAAGCACATGAATAAAAGAATATCCGGCACGAAACGAACCGACCTGTCGACGATAGATCCGCGGGGTCCGGAGGAGCGGGACCGGGAGAAGACCGAAGAGGAGGCCGAGGCCGATCTGAAGCGGCTGGACGCTCTCTGCTACCGGATGTATGCGGAGAACCGCCGTGCTCTCCTGGTGATCCTGCAGGGAATCGACGCAAGCGGAAAGAACGGAACCACGAAACATCTGGCCCGGGGAGTCAATCCGGACGGACTCCAGGTCGTGTCGTTCAAGCGACCGTCCGAACTGGAGATCGAGCACGACTATCTCTGGCGGATCCACCGGGAAACCCCGCACCGGGGGAACGTGGCGATCTTCAACCGTTCCCACTACGAAGAAATTATCGTCACAAAAGTCCACCCGGAAATTCTGGCCGCCCAGCATCTCCCGGAAGACCTGCTGAAGGATCCCGACATTTTTGAACGGCGATACCGGCAGATCAACGACTTCGAGCGTATGCTGGCCGAGAACGGGACGGTGATCGTGAAATTTCTGCTCCACATCTCGAAGGAAGAACAGCTTGAACGCTTCCGCAGTCGGCTGGAAGATCCGGAAAAGCACTGGAAGTTTTCGGAGGATGATCTGGCGAAGCGAAAACACTGGAACGACTATATGCAGGCATTCGGAGAGATGATCGACGCAACCGATACCCCCTGGGCTCCCTGGCATGTGGTCCCGGCCGACCGGAAGTGGTACCGGAACTGGCTGGTCGGTCGGGCACTGGTAGAACGACTGGAAAAACTGGATATGAAATTCCCGATCATCGAGAATCACGAAATCACACTGGAGCAACTGTCGAACGCATGAACATTCTTCTGACGCACGGATACTTTATCGGAGAGGACGAGAAGGAACTGAAGATCATGAAACCCTATCCCCCCCTCGGCATTCTCGGCATCACCGCCTGGCTCCGGCAGCGGGGCTACGCACCCGAGGTATTCGATACGACCTTCTCCACATTCGATGCGCTCCGCCAACGCCTTCTTTCGGACCCACCCGACGTCCTCGGCATTTACACGAACCTGATGACGAAGCTCCGCGTGCTGGATATTATCCGGTTCGTCCGCGAGCAACCGTCGATGGCCGGAACCCGGATCGTTCTGGGCGGACCCGAAGTCACCTACCATGCCGAACGCTTTCTGGAGCATGGAGCGGACGTGATCGTGATCGGTGAGGGGGAGGAGACGATGACCGAGCTGCTTGCGGCCTGGCGTGAGGGAAACGATCTGTCGGAAGTCAGGGGAATCGCTTTTCGCGATGGGGAGAAAGAGAGAAGAGTCGTCAGAACGGGGGGGCGTGAACTGATGCGGGAGGTGGATCTTCTTCCCTCTCCGGCCCGCGACGCGATCAGACTGGAGAACTACCTTTCGGCCTGGAAGGAACGCCACGGCACAAACGCAGTTTCGATCAATACGATGCGGGGTTGCCCCTACACCTGCCGCTGGTGCAGCCGGGCGGTCTACGGCAACAGCTACCGGCGCCGCTCTCCGTCCGTTGTGGTCGATGAGATGATCGGCATCCGCGAGCGCTACGCCCCGGACACGCTCTGGTTCGTCGACGATGTCTTCACGATCAGTCCGAAATGGATGCGGGCCTTTGCCGAGGAGGTGACCCGCAGGGATGCGATCATCCCCTATGAATGCATCTCCAGAGCCGACAGAATGAACGAAGAGATGGTCGACCTGCTGGTCCGCTCCGGCTGTTACCGTATCTGGATCGGAGCCGAAAGCGGATCGCAGAACGTGCTGGATGCGATGGATCGCCGGGTGACCGTGGAGCGGGTACGGGAGATGATCGGTCTGAGCAAACGGCGCGGACTTCAGACCGGGACATTCATCATGGTGGGATATCCGGGAGAGACCGAGGAAGATATCGTGGCGACGATCGAGCATCTGAAGCTTTCGGATCCGGACTACTACACGATCACCACCGCCTATCCGATCACCGGCACTCCGCTCCACGAGACGGTACGCGACCGGCTGACCACCGCACCGGCCTGGGAACATTCCACCGACCGGGACCTCGACTTCGAACGGACGTATCCGCGACGCTACTACGACTATGCTCTGCGTCGCCTCTACAACGAAGTGGAGCTTCACAGACTCCGCAAGGGACCGGGGAATCTGGGAAAGAAGGGGAGGCTCGCCCTGAAATCTCTCGCCGCCCGTCTCGGCATGCGCCTGACGAAAGGGTATCTCTCCTCACTCTACGA